>DATIBJ010000155.1:0-9730 GCA_035457565.1 Pyrinomonadaceae bacterium
CGAAGACGTCGATCAATCGCATCGCTTGGACGCAGGCTCAGGAACTTCAAAAACATCAATGCACCGCGGTCTCTCTATCACCCGGTTGGTTGCGTTCGGAGCAAATGCTTGACGCTTACGGCGTCAAGGAAGAGAACTGGCGTGATGCTACAAAGAAGCAACCGCACTTTATCATCACTGAAACACCACGTTATGTGGGTCGTGCCGTAGCGCATCTCGCAGCCGACCCAAATCTCGCGCGTTGGAGTGGTCAGTCACTCTCGAGCGGACAATTGGCGAAGGTTTACAACTTCACGGATGTGGATGGTTCACAACCAGACGCATGGCGATATGTAGTTGAAGTGCAGGATGCAGGTAAGCCTGCAGATGCGACTGGATATCGGTAAGCGCGACTCCACAGGCAATCCGACGTGGGTCACATCTTTGAAAGAGTCTCGCAATTAAAGCAGTAGGAGTTGTCTGTCATGGAATTTCAGCTAGAAGAGGCGCGCCAGATTCTCAGTCGGACTCCCTTAACTCTGAACAGTCTCTTGCTTCCGCTCTCCAACGCCTGGCTTCTGCGTAACGAAGGTGCGGAAACGTGGAGTCCCTTTGATGTAGTTGGACACCTCATACACGGCGAAGAGACAGACTGGATACCGCGCACAAAGGTGATCCTCCAGCACGGTGAAGGACGGCCGTTCGAGCCATTCGATCGTTTTGCCATGTTCGAAAGATCAAAAGGGAAATCGATTACTGAGTTGCTCGACACTTTCACGCGATTACGCGAAGCAAATCTACAAGAATTGGACGAAATGAAGTTGACCGCCGCAGATCTGGAGAAACGCGGCCGACATCCTGAACTGGGAACTGTAACCCTCAAACAGCTCCTCGCGACGTGGGTTGCACACGATCTCGGACACGTTGCTCAGATAGTCAGAGTCATGGCCAAACAATACCGCGAAGAGGTGGGACCGTGGCGGCAGTATCTGTCAATCGTGAATCGATAACTTGGTTTGACGCGATTGCCTCTGGTCGCGAGTTGGCCTCAGACTCGCGTCGACAGTCAATAGAGAAGGGTTTTGTCGTAGTTCCTGGTCCCGTATCCGATAGCGAGATGGTGTGGCGGGCTCATGCTTACGACCTCGCCATCTGGTATCTTCGCATCGGCATCGGTTGACCTATTGTCATGCCAATTTGGAACAGGCTTCGTTTGGCCGGTGTCTCAAGTTACTTGAGCCAGAACTTTGCGACCCTAGAATTGAACAAGACGCGGTATCGCGGTTAATTGGTTTCGACTTGTCACTCGAATGAAACGAGCTGCCGCAGCATTATTGATCTTCGCGTTTGGCGTTTTTGTCTTACATGCCCAGACGAGCGAACAACCGCCACCACCCGCCGAATGGTCGTTATCAATCAAATCGGGAGGCGCACCCTGGGAAAAGAAATTCGAAGTGCAGCTGGATCAGTCGGGCTCACTCCAGGTCGTTGAAGAAGACAAATCAAGACTTCCGAACGAGCCAATTACGAAGCTCGCACGAAAGATTCCGGTTAATGACTTGAAGCAAATCTATGCACAAGCATGGGTGTCAGTGCAGAATGCGCCGAAATCCAATGAAGAGCTACGCGATGGCACCTGGATGACGGTGAAATTGACAAGCGGCGCCAAAGCTACGGTGATATCTTTTCATATCGGATTGATTCAGGAAGAAGCCCCCTACGTTGCGAAGCTATTGTCCCTGATTAATAAGCACCTCCCCGCGGAGCATCAGCTCTATTGAATAATTTTAGCGATAACACGATGAGTACGACGTGCCTTAAAACAGTAATAGTCATTCTCCTGCTGACGCTCATTGCTCGCGGTCAAACGTCGTCAAGCACCAACCTTGCTGACTTCGAAGACCTTGCACTTACGTTAACAACACTGTCGTCTTCCCAGGAGCGTGAGCAACTAATGACGCAGAAGAAGGAGTTGCTGACTCCTGATTTACGCAAGGCGCTGATACGCCAGGGCAATGCGCAGTTAACGGCCGGGAGGTACGCAAAGGCCTTCGACATCTACGGTATTGCACGGAACGTCGCGGAAAAAATCGGCGACAAAGAAGGTGTCGCCGCCGCGTCGCTCGACATCGGCACGGTCTACTATTTTCAGGCCAACTACCCCGCGGCTTTAGAGCATTACCAAAGGGCCCGCGAATTATTCACTGAGGTAACAAACAACTACGAATCAGCGAAGGCGCTGTCGGGTGTGGCGCTGATCTATCGAGAGCAGCGACGCGATAGCGACGCACTGGCAGCCTTACAACAGGCGTTGAAGGAGTTCACATCGCTCGGCGATAAGGAAGAAATCGCCAACACGCTGAACAGTATCGGGGCCATTTATTACGGTCAGGGAAACTACACTGGTGCGGCTGAAGCGTTTCGCAAGAGCGGGGAAGCGAACAGCGGCGCCGATGCTCTCGTACGTCTTGCCGATTCGCTGTATATGCAAGGCGATTACTCACAGGCGCTCGTCTATTACAAGCAATCGCTTGAGCGCGTTCATGAGATAGGCGCAGTGGTCGCCTCTCTCAACGGTGCCGCTAACTCTGCTTATTACCAGGGCAACTACGAAGAGGCGCTTAAGTTCTATGAACGCAACCTGAGTGTTCAGAAAACGCTGCCTGACAAAGAGGGGCTTGCGAGTTCGTTAAAAGGAATTGGCAATGTTCACCGGTCGCGTGGGGATTACGGCGCTGCGCTGGAGAATTATTTCAACAGCCTAAAGACCTCGGAGGAAGCGAAAGCACCTGTCGGAACGATCCTCGGTAGCATTGGCCTCGTGCGTGCTTTGCAAGGCGACTACCCCCGCGCCCTTGAGTACTACAACAAAGCGCTAAAAGAGTTTGAGACAAACTCCAATAAGCTCGATATGGCGCGAACATTGAGCTTGATTGGAAACGTGCAGTACACGCAAGGGAATTACGACTCAGCTCTTGAGTCTTATCGCAGAGCGCTCAGTTTGCGTGAAGAAATGGACGACAAGTCGGGCCAGGGAGATGTTCTCGCGGGCATCGGCTCTACACTTGTTCGTCAAAAAAATTATTCGGATGGCCTGGACACCTATCAAAAGGCACTCACCTTATTCAACTCCATCGGGCAGAAATCGAATGTTGCTGAAGTGCTGACGCGCGTCGCGGAAGCATTCTTTTTCCAGGGTGACTATCAAAAGTCTCTAAGTGCTGCCGAAAGCGCCGTTACGATTGCGAGGCAGACCGATGAGCCGAGTTTGCTTTGGTATGCGCGGCTCCTAACGGGCAAAGCGCAACATAAGTTGGAGAGCGGCGCGCAGGCTTACCAGTCTTTAACTGATGCTGTATCGATTATTGAGTCGCTGCGAAGTCGACCAGCTATTCCGTCCGGTGTTGAGCACAACAGGGTGCTACCGTATCTGTCCCTGATTGACGTCTTGCTCGATCAGCATCGGCCTGGTGAAGCGTTCGATTACGCCGAACGAGCAAAGGTCCAAGCGAATCTCGATGTGCTGAGAAACAGTACCGCAATGCCCAGCAAAGGTCTGACGCAGGCTGAGCGTGATGAAGAACGACGGATGGCTGGTGAAGTCGCGTCGTTGGAACTTCAACTGGAGCGCGAATCACAGCTCCGCACATCAACCGAAGCGCGCCGGGGAAATCTACGCGACCGATTAAACAAGGCTCGTATCGCCTATGCGAACTTGAAGCAACAGCTTTTCGCAGCTTATCCGCGGCTGAAAATCGATCGCGGGGAACTGGCTCCGCTCAAGCTCAATGAGATGCGTGCATTGCTTGTTGATACGTCTACGGCACTGTTGGAATACGCAATCACGGAAAACAATACCTACTTGTTTGTTCTCACCGCAGATAGAAGTTCGGCTAGAGCACGACCAGCGCGAGCAGTCACACTTAACTTAAAGGTTTACCCGCTCGAGATTCGAAACGAGCAGCTGACCTCAAAAGTAAGGCAGTTTGAGACACAGCTGGCGACCAAAGCTGTCGACTTCGAACAGTCGGCTCGAGATCTATACGAATTGCTAATTAGGCCGGCAGATGATCAGCTGGGGCTTAAGACGAAATTGGTGATTGTTCCTGACGGTGTTCTTTGGCGTTTGCCGTTTGAGGCTTTGCAGCCGCAGCAGGATCACTACGTCATTGATCAGATGCAGGTCTCTTACGCGCCCTCATTGACTGCGTTGCGTGAAATGAGAAAGCAACGTAGCCGTGCAATGCCCAACGGTATCTTGGTTGGCTTTGCTAACCCCGCAGTTACAACCACGTCAACGAATCGTATCAAACTGGCCTTTAGCGATCTGAACCTGGATCTATCGTCCCAGCAAGAGGAGGAACTTCAGCGGGTTGCGACTGCTTACGCTTCATCAAAACAACGACTGTATGCGGGCAATGATGCGAGTGAGGATCGCCTGAGAACCGAGGTATCGCAGGCAGATGTGCTTCACTTTGCTACTCCCATGCTGCTTGACGAAACCGCGCCCTTGTCATCGTTCATAACATTAGCCGCTAACAGTGGTGATCGCTCAGACGGGTTCTTGCAGTTGCGGGAGATCATGAGCCTGCAAACGCCTGCTCAGCTCGTTGTCATCTCGGATGTCGCCCGACACGATGTTTCGCAAGGTGCAGCCAGTTCAACTCTTTCATGGTCCTGGTTTGTCGCTGGAAGCCCAGCCACGATGTTGAATCGTTGGCCGGTTGAGTCGGCAGCGCGTTCGAAACTTCTGACGCAGTTTTACTCGGCAATGATTACACGGCGAAGCGTGGCGAACTCCAAAACCGCGTCGCTACGACGAAGTCTTCTTGTACTTCGGCGGTCGCCGGAGTACCAGCATCCGCACTATTGGGCCAGCTTCGCATTAATCGGGAACGAGCGTTAGCCATAGGGATGTCTTCCAGCAAATACAGAGTAATGGTAGAAGGAGCTAACTTTCTCGTGAGCTTCGACAACGAGAGCGCGAAGCATGGATTCTTCGCGACTCGCTTTATTGAGGCTGAGAATGCTCAGGATGCGGAGAATAAAGTAATTGAATTGTTGCGGATAGAGCTCGCCAATTTGGTTGAAAATGCCTCGTCGGATTCGCCCGTGATGTTTGTTGAAGAGATTGAAGAGATCGGGTCCTTTGAGGGCATAACTGTGCCCAGTCCTGGTTTCGTTTGGTTCCCCGATGAGAGGGGACATTGATCATTGTTTTCTGCCGGCTCATTCAACGTTAATTCAACGTCTTGGAGAACCTCGACATACATTCTTAGAACTTTCTTAGAACTGTCGCTGACACCATTCACTGACGGGTTACGCGTATCTGAGTAACAGGCATGGTGCCGACGGGTAATCGCGACATGCCTGATTCCAATGGAGAGAGAAAAAACATGAGTACAACCCAAACTGAAATGGAATCATTGAAGACCCGGCTCAAAGCTATGTGGATGGCAGGAGACTTTGCGCAGATTGCCAGGGTGATCGAAGCGGCGGGAGAAGAATTCATTGCGCCGCTCGGACTTAAACAAGGCGACCGCGTGTTGGATGTGGCATGTGGAAGCGGCAATTCGGCGATACCTGCAGCGCGAACGGGCGCAACGGTGACTGGCGTCGACATCGCCACCAACCTGCTCGAACAAGCAACCGCCCGCGCCGAATCCGAAGGCCTCAAGATTAAATTTGATGAAGGCGACGCCGAAGATCTTCCGTACGACGATGCAGCTTTCGACGTAGTCGTCTCGATGTATGGGGCAATGTTTGCGCCCCGACCGGAACTGGTCGCTTCTGAACTCGTACGCGTCTGCAAACCGGGCGGCCGAATCGCGATGGCAAACTGGACGCCGAATGGCTTCATCGGCCAAATGTTCAAAGTCACTGGGAAACACGTACCACCGCCGCCGACTATGCCGTCACCAATTAAGTGGGGCGATGAGGAAACAGTGCGTGAACGGCTGCGTGACGGAATTTCGGATCTAAAACTGACGCGGCGGATGGCCACGTTTAAATTTGATTTCCCGCCCGCTGACGTAGTTGAGTTCTTCCGCAGGTATTACGGACCAACGCAACGAGCATTTGGCGCGCTCGACGAGAACGCACAAGCAGCGCTGAGAAAAGAACTGGAACAACTGTGGTCCGACAACAACAAAGCAACAGATGGGACTACAGATATCAAAGCTGAATATCTCGAAGTATTAGCTACCAGAAGTAAGTCATGACATCCGTTGCAGCTGGAGCGTCTGAGTTGAGTGGGGATCTGGGCGGCATCGCGGTGGAGCCGTATCTTCGTCGCCTAAATTATTCTGGCCCACTTACAAGAACAGTTGAAACCTTACAGGCGCTCCAACTGGCCCATCTATTGGCCGTCCCATTCGAGAACCTGAGTATTCATTCCGGTGAGCGAATCGTCCTCAACGATGCCGCGCTGTTCGACAAGATAGTTATCAGACGGCGTGGGGGATTCTGCTACGAACTCAATGGCTTGTTTGCGGCCTTGCTTCATGAACTAGGCTTTGATGTCCAGATGCTTTCGGCGAGCGTGGCAAACTCGGAAGGCGTGTGGGGCCCTGATTTCGATCACATGACGCTGATGGTGACGTTGGGAGATCGATGGCTTGTCGATGTTGGCTTTGGTGATTCATTTGTCGAACCACTTCGGCTAGACCAGGGCACTGAGCAAGTGCAGGGAAATCGTAGTTATCGCTTAGAAAACGAAGGCGATCAACTTACTCTGTTACAAAAGATCGGCGATGGCGATTGGAAGCCGCAGTATCGTTTTACTCTCGTGCCGCACGTCTACAAAGACTATGAAGAGATGTGTCACTTCCAACAGACTTCACCTGACTCACATTTCACTAGACGCGTGATCTGTTCTCGATTGACTCCGGAGGGACGCATCACCATCAGCGACAAGCGGCTGATCACGACGGTAGGAAACGAGCGGTCTGAACGCGACTTAAGCGATGAAGAGACACCCGGCGTTCTGCAGGAACTTTTCGGAATTCGAATGTCTGAGTAGCTTTTCCGTCTTAACAACCCACAACAGGGGACGGACAGCAGATGCACGTAGGACACTTTGCGGCCGGGTTCATCGGCAAGCGAATCGAGCCCCGGCTGTCGGTGGGAACACTGGTGCTGCATCGATGCTCGCTGATTTGTTGTGATGTGTTTTCATGCTCTTAGAACACCCAGAGGTTTATATTCGCGAAGCTACCGCTAATGATGCTGCGGCGGTGGCTGAGGTCCACGTGAATTCGTGGAAAGGATCCTTTAGTGGAATTGTTCCTGACGCTTTTCTCGATAAATTGACGATTGAAACGCGGACCAAAGCCTTTCGCGAACGGTTTGGCGATGCTAATTACCAAATGTATGTCGCGGAACTTGATGATGGCCACGTCGTAGGCTTTGCAGATGTTGGCGAACCACGCCACGACGCTGGCGAGTACGACGCTGAACTATACGCGATCTACCTGTTGAACGAGTTTCAGGGCAAGGGAATTGGCGCGTTATTGTTTCAGCGCGTGAAGGAATTTGTGATCGCCCGCGGTAAGGAGTCAATGTACTTACTAGCGTTGGAAGTGAGTCCGTATCGACCTTTCTATGAAAAGATGGGCGGGCGTGTTGTTGGCAAGAAGCAGGTTCAACTCGAGGGCATCGAGTTTCATGCATTGATCTACGGGTGGGAGCGTCTAAGTTGATCAGGACCCTAGACGCAGGTTGATTGCCTCGTGTCACGCGGTGGAGTTCTGGCAATGCGGCCGCTATTAATCCACTCCTCGTCCAAATCGAAGGCTGACTTTCCCAGGCGTGTTCTGCACATTGAGTATGCTGACTCACTTGATTTAAGCGACGGTATCCGCCTCGCCGTTGCGTAACCCGTTTGTTATTTCAATCTGCGAATCACCGTCGGACTCGTTAATTCCTTCATCGCATCTCTAGCCACCCAACGCGCAGAACTATTTTTAGAGGCACAAAGTCTCTCAGACAACGCCACGGCTGCTCGGTTCAGGTCTTTACTTCTTCTTCCAATCACTCGCAACGCCCAACTCACGCCCTTCTTTACAAAATTGCGTTCATCTATAGCCGCGCGTTCAATCAGTGGAAGACACTTCGCGAACGACTCGTCGGAAGCGCATTTGTCGTGAACACCGAGTGAGGCAAGCAACGCGAATGCAGCCCGCTTTTCGAATTCGTTGCGACGATTCGACCATGCTTTGACCTTTGCGAATGCATGAGGCGTTCGATCGAAGAGATGGAAACAGATCGTGTCGGTGATGGCCCAGTTATCGAAGTCGCGGCACCAACGATCCATCTGAGCCGGAGTCACGTGTGCGGGATCATCGACGAATGCGGCCAGCATTCGTGCTTCGTACCAACCGGTGTTCCAAAGTGCTTGGGCCAGGTCGTGGTTACGTCCAAGCTGTTTTCCAATGTTTCTGATGTTCGCAACGCTTACTCCAAAAGCTTTATCAGAAGCAATCGCGTAACGGGCCATTGCATCGCGCTGTTTCTTTGTGCCGAGGCGTTTGAGCCGAACGACAACGTCGTCGACATTGTGGTTGGTTGTTGTTGCGGAAGGTGATTGTCGCGTGATCTCTTTGGATGTTTTACGGGTTCCTTTGGTCGCAGTTCGAGTCGTCGTCGGCATGCGGTTCCTTTCATCGCTCGGTTTCAAGAGTAGTGATGTGCGGTTGCTGGAATGATTCAACGTGCAAAGCATCAGCGGTCCAGCTTCATTGGTATAACTCAATGCGTAATAGATTGCAGGTTGGGAAGGGTGGTTTACCCCCGCTCAAGCTTCATAATACTCGAGCTACATTTCCGCAGTTGAGGATGCCACTGAGATCGGCAGTTATGAATCTCGAGCGGGGGTAAACCGCCCTTCCCAACCTGCAATTCAGTGTAGCTTGAGTTACTAAATGCAGCTTTAGCTCTGCCATTTTGGACGTACAGCATGCCGCTGAATCTTGAGCGTTCTATAACATGACAACGCGCTATACGATGTGGTGTTACAATCCGCGTACTTTCCGCCAGTGGCCTAACTGAATCAAGGGCTCGCCTTATGTTTCAAGGATGGTTCAACCTCATCTTTCCTGTCCGTATCGAGCGGCAAAATCTCGTATTGCTGATTAAAGATACCCGGCCCAGCGACATCTTTCTTCTATCCGTTGTTATTGCCGTCGCATCGCTGCTCATAACCGCGTTAGTCTTTCGACCTTTAGTCGCGAGCGGTATCTACTGGCCTTTCCTGCTTTTCTTTTTACCTGCTCCGATTTTCATCGTGAAGGTGTTGATATCACCGCTTCGCGCCACCCACATCTTCGATAAGTCGCAAGATGTTACTCGTTTACGACGCGCTCTATCTTAAAAAGCAGAACCACGGAAGGCATTGTTAGTCAGATTCGGGGTGCCCAGGTTGAGCGGCGAGTAAATACGAATCCTGAAAATAATGATACAAGGGAAACTTATCGTGCCGTTCTGCTTCTCAAACAGGGACTGCTGTTTGGTGCTCCCGATATCCAACCGTTGCGAGAAGACTCCACGATGGGCGCGTACTACGACATAGAAGCGGAAATTGCGAACGCGATCACTAATTACCTGGCGCTTGATATGGCTGAGGTTGTGGATTTGTGAGCAATGAGTCAATCAGGTTCCAAACGAATCGACGTATTCTTTTACGGGCTTTTTATGGATGAGGCGTTGTTGCGAGAAAAGGGTCTCAATCCTATCAACAGAGGCAAGGCGGCAG
>DATIBJ010000156.1:0-20660 GCA_035457565.1 Pyrinomonadaceae bacterium
AATGGCCGACTAGTCTTGAAGCGGCGCCGCGCTAAGGGAAGAAAGCGTCTCACTCCGGCTCATTACTGATAAGTAATGGCGTCATGCGCAAAAATTTGCGGGACTCGGAAGAATTCCAACACGTATATAGAAACGGCAAGCGCTACGATGGAGCGTTTATTACTGTTTTCGTAATTCAGAATCAGAGTTCGAACCATAGGCTGGGAGTTACGGCGTCGAAAAAAGCTTTGGGAAAAGCTGTTCAGCGAAATCGCGCGAAGCGCCTTTTACGCGCAGCTTTTCGATCAAACGAAGAATCATTGCAGGCATTGGCCACAAGTTACGATTGGGTGCTCAATGCGAAGGCGAGGATATTAAGCGAAAAACTTCATGGACCCGCTTCCGAGTTTCAGCAGGTTGTCGAGAAGGTCAGGAAGGTCGAAACGCTAGCAACACAAAAGTAGCGACAGTGTCGTGAAGACGGTTTTAATAGCATTACTGAAGGGATATAAACTGGCGCTTTCACCGCTACTACCTCCCTCTTGTAGATTCATTCCCACGTGTTCCGAATATGCCGTGGCTGCAATCCAACGCTACGGCGCCGCTCGTGGTAGCTTACTTGCCGTGCGTCGTGTACTGCGTTGCCATCCTTTCAACCCGGGTGGTTACGATCCAGTGAAGTGATGAGACGCGGCATTTTTCAAATTGGACTGATACTGTCGACTCCTGAATGCAAACAAAACGACTGATAATCGCGCTACTGTTGTCATCGGCGATTCTGTTTTTGTGGACTTATTTCACGCCGAGACCGCCGCAGAATCAACAGGTTCAATCTAATCCGGCGGCAACACCCGCTGTTCAACCGGAAAAATCTGCGGTTCCAAGTCCGTCGACCGTTCCATCTGCGGCGACTACGCCGGCAACGCCAGCTGCTTCGAGCACAGCGCCGAAAAGAATAATAACGATTAGCACGCCGCTTTATCAGGCGAAGTTCGACACGCTTGGCGGCGAGCCGATCAGCTGGATTATCATAAAGAACAAACGAACTAATACGGAGATCAATTCGTCGGCGAGTACGAGAAACGAAAAGGTTCCACTCCAACTCATCTCGCCCAAAGGACTCGAGCTTCAACCACGCGAAGTGCCGCTCCAATTGAGGACCGGCGACTCGTCGCTCGACCAGGCGCTTAGTTCCAGTACATACAAAGTTGAAGGTGTGTCAGCGCCCGACGGCGATGCGGAAGTGAAGCTCGCACCGGGAGAGCGCAAGCAGGTCACATTTGTTCTTGAGGACAATAGTGGGCTCCAGGTTAGAAAGACGTTCGAATTCGACGCCGAGCGATATGACACGGACCTGGCGGTGTTGGTGAAACGCGGCGAGGCTGTCGTTCCCCAGGTAAAGCTGACCATTGGACCAAGCATTGGAGATCAGGGGGTTGCGCGTCACACGTTCTACTCCGTCGCGCCCGAGGCGATCGGCTTCATTGGCGGGAGTATCCAGCGACACGCCGCTGCGGCTATCAACGTCAATAAGAACAGCCCGGACCACATGGCCATTGGTGGGGCGATCGATTGGGCGGGCGTCGGTGATACCTACTTTGCGATGGTGGCCGTTTCTGGCCAGAAACTAGAAGGCGCGGAGTACCGGACAGTCGCTTACGAGCATAAGGCAAACGGATCGACAGAAAAGCGGTACCTCATTACTGGCTTTGTTCCTATTACCGCGGACGGATCGCGCAACGTAGTCTATACCGGCCCGAAAGATCACTATCTACTTACGGATGCGAGCCGCGAAGTAACAGCCCGTGTGGGACGGTCAATCGATCTAGACGGATTGATCGACTACGGCTGGCTGGCATGGATCTCCCGGCCTCTGGCTGTCCCGATCCTGGCGTGCATTACATATCTGCATCAGCTCACGGGAAGTTACGGCATAGCGATTATTCTGTTCACGATCGGTGTCTATTCGCTTTTCTTTCCACTCAAGTGGCGCTCTTCAAAGGCAATGAAGAAAGCACAGAAGCTCGCGCCACAAATGAAGGAGCTGCAGGAGAAAATCAAGGGGATGAAACAAAACGATCCCCGCCTTAAGGAGTTGCAGATGGAGCAACTCCGGCTGATGAAGGAAGGAAATCCTTTGGGAGGCTGTCTGCCGCTTTTGATCCAGATGCCCTTCCTCTTTGCTCTTTACAGAGCCATCACGATCTCGGTTGATTTCCGTCAGGCAACCTTCCTTTGGTTGCCGGATTTGTCGGGAGGAGATCCGTTTCACATTCTCGAAGTGCTGATGGCAGGCACAATGATCGTTCTTCAGTTGATTACACCGGCGCCATCTGCCGACCCAATGCAGAGAAAAATAATGGCGATCGGAATGCCGATATTCATGCTGTACGTGCTCTGGGGTGCGCCTTCAGGTCTCCTTGTTTATTGGTTAGTGGGTAACATCGTTGGGTTCACCCAGCAGTTTGTGATAAACCGTTGGACACAAACTGAAGACGAAAAAAAAACCGCACCAGCAACCCCCACCGCAAAGCTGACGGGACGTAAGAAGCCTGCATGACGAAGGGAATCTGAGATGGAAGACGTGTGGCAGCAGGCAGCGGAATTCCTTGATGATGTGTTCGCGCGTACTGGACTAAACTTGCGCGTGTCAGTAAAGCGTCGCTCGACAGGATCGGTCCTCGACATCGAAGGCGCCGATTCGGAGTTGTTGCAATCGCAAACTGGCGAATTGCTGGAGGCTGTGCAGCACCTGATTAATCAGATCTTCGGACGTCAACTGCCCGCTGGTGAACGACTGGTTTGTGATGTTGAAGGTTTTAGAGCAACGCGCGAAGCTGAGCTGCAGGCTATGGCAAACCTTGCCGCGAAGCGTGTGAGAGACAGCGGAGTGTCATTTACGTTCCAGCCCATGAACGCTAATGAACGACGGATAATCCATCTAACCCTCGCTGGCCAGGAGGATCTTTATACCGAATCAATTGGTGAAGGATCAGAACGGAAACTGAAAGTTGCCTTGAAAACTCCCGCGCGTTAATTTCAATTCGAGCGGTACCTGCAGCAACACCCTTTGTTAGACAACGTGAGTACGATTGTTGCACTGTCCACGCCGAGGGGTCGGGGCGCCATTGGCGTCATTCGATTTAGTGGACCATCTGCGCTATCTATCGTTCAAACTCTCACCCAAGACGAAGACAATTACGAACCAAGACGAGCTACGCTGGCCCAAGTCAAACATGGACCATGCGGCGACATGCTCGACGAAGTAATCGTCACATTCTTCAAGTCACCATACTCGCTTACTGGCGAGGACGTAGTCGAGATTGCGTGTCATGGGTCGCCAGCAGTCATAAGACAGATCATCGACATGTCGTTGCAGCTTGGGGCGCGACTGGCTGGTCCGGGTGAGTTCACCCTGCGGGCACTCGCCAACGGAAAGATCAACCTGGCAGAAGCTGAAGCGATTCGCGACCTGATCGAGGCACAAACTAACGTAGCGGCAAAACAAGCAGCCCGACAACTCAACGGTGAATTGTCTGCAACGCTAGAGCCATTAAAGAACACGCTGCTCGAAGTCATAGTGCTCCTGGAGTCGGCGGTTGAGTTTGTCGAAGACGATTTACCCCCGACTAGTGCGACGATCATTGAAGAAAAGCTTCGCACGATCGCGGATGAGCTAAAAAGACTCGCATCGAGTTACGCGGCCGGCCACTTGCTTCAAGACGGCGTGAAGGTGGCGATCACAGGCCGCCCAAATGTCGGTAAGTCCAGTCTTTTCAATAGGTTAGTGGCGCGCGATCGAGCAATAGTGACGGACGTGCCTGGCACAACACGCGACACGCTGACCGAGTCGATCGATATCGGCGGCATCCCCATGGTCCTCACTGACACAGCGGGCCAACGGTCTAGCGGTGATGACATCGAGACGTTAGGAATTAAGCGGGCGCAACAGGCAATGAGCGATGCGGACTTGATACTATTAGTATTGGATGGAACAGTTCCCTTCAGTGCTGACGACCGAGATCTGATTGCGCGAACGCAACAAGCTCGCCGACTCGTCGTCGTCAACAAATGTGACGTCGAAGGATTCTCAAATGGAGAGTTGCCATCCGTTGAAGTGCCGTTGAAGATCTCCGCAAAGACCGGAGAAGGAATCGAAGAGCTGCGTTCGGCTATGCTCGCCCAATTCGACAACTCTGCCATCGACTCGGGCGGTTTGCTGATCACAAATGCCCGGCACCACGATCTACTCTGTCGAGCACACAACGAGTTAGAATCTGCGATCGTCTCGTTGAGAGAACGTCGAAGCGAGGAGCTGGTCTTGGTGCCGCTGCACAATAGTCTGCGATACTTGGGCGAGATCACAGGCGAGACAACAACGGAGGATATTCTGTCGAAAATCTTTTCGACTTTTTGTATTGGGAAGTAATCATGTCGTTCGATGAAGCATTTGACGTCGTGGTAGTTGGAGCCGGTCATGCAGGATGCGAAGCCGCATCAGCGGCGGCGCGTCTTGGAGCCTGCACCTGTCTGATCACCTTGAACTTGGATTTGATCGGGCAGATGTCGTGCAATCCGGCAATCGGGGGTATCGCGAAGGGCCATCTCGTACGTGAGATTGATGCGCTCGGCGGCATTATGGGCAGAGTCATCGATCAAACGGGCATTCAGTTTCGATTGTTGAATCGCTCGCGAGGACCGGCCGTGCAGTCTCCCCGCGCACAAGCCGACCGCATGCAGTATCGCGCGCAGATGCGTCGCACCCTGGAATCGACCTCAGGCCTACATCTGCGACAGGGCAAAGTCGTCGACCTCGTGCTCGACAGTGGGAAAGTCAAGGGAGTGGAGCTCGAAGACGGGCGACGGTTCTTATCGTCGGCAGTGGTGATCGCAACTGGCACGTTTTTGAATGGACTAATCCACACAGGAAAGCGAACTTACAGTGCCGGCAGAGCAGGCGAACCAGCGTCGATCGAGTTGGCAGAAGCCCTGCGGCGAATCGGTTTCCCAGTGGGCCGTTTGAAGACCGGAACGCCGCCAAGGCTCGATGGTCGCACGATCGACTGGGACGCCTTCGTTCCGCAACCCGGCGACGAACGGCCGGTAGCGTTTTCTTTTGCGACGGATGAGATTCGTCAGCGTCAGATCCAGTGCTTTGTGGGCTACACAACGCCGCAGGTCCACGAGCGTATTCGCCAGAATCTATCAGAATCCCCTCTTTATTCCGGAAAGATTAAGGGCATCGGCCCTCGCTATTGTCCCTCGATCGAGGACAAAGTCGTAAAGTTTGCTGAGAGGGATCGACATCAGTTGTTCCTGGAGCCGGAGGGCCATGACACAAATGAGGTATATCTAAATGGCTTCTCGACGTCATTGCCGGCTGAAATGCAGCAAGACCTCGTTAGAATGATTCCCGGCCTTGGATCGGCGAACATCATTCGACCTGGATATGCGATTGAATACGACTTCGTCGATCCGCGTGAACTGGGATTCGATCTTCAGGCTCGTCGTGTTTCCGGCTTATTTCATGCTGGTCAAATCAATGGGACAACGGGTTACGAGGAGGCTGCGTGCCAGGGCCTGGTGGCAGGCGTTAATGCCGCGAGATTTGTCCAGGGCGAGGATCCGGTGCGTTTGCGGCGGGAAGAGTCGTATATCGGGGTTCTGGTTGAGGACCTGATAACGCAGGGCGTTGATGAGCCGTATCGAATGTTCACTTCGAGAGCTGAGTACCGCTTGATGTTGCGGCACGACAACGCGGATGAGAGATTGACTCGCTACGGACGTGAACTGGGACTTGTCGGCAATTGGGATTGGAATCGGTATACCGCCCGACAAGCACGTTTAACTGAGATCAAGAGAGCCCTGGAGACCACACGCCTGAAGCGCACTGATACTCAGTACGTAGCTGTTTCGGTGTTAATGGAGGCGGATCTAGGCGATGTCATCTCCCTGGCACAACTCGCAAAGAGACCGGGAGCATCAACAGAGCTTATATCATCGCTACTTCCGACTCACTTGCAAGCGGGAGTTGAGTCAGATCTGCGATCTGCTTTAGCGGACATGCTCTATGCGGGTTACGTTGAATCGCACAATCTTACGGTTAACAGGCTCTATCAGCATGATGGGCTTCGAATCCCGCCCGACACCGCCTTCACCAGCATTAGCGGCCTTTCGAACGAAATTGTCGAACGGCTGGATCGCGCGAAGCCCCTAACATTCGGAGCGGCGCGACGCCTCCCCGGCTTGACGCCAGGCGCTCTATCGACCCTGCTCGTGTTTCTCGCCGCCCGGAACGGCGCTCAGGCGTAGGTTTCACGTGTCCCATACGCCTACGGTGGGACACGTGAAACATCTTAGTTCGCAATAAAACCCCTTTAACTCCGTCATTGTCTAGCCCGCTATTGCTGCATGTGTTAGTTTATCCAACCAAAAAGGTCAGGGAGTGATTCGCTCGCCATTTATGGCTAAATCCATAGCCGTTGCCAATCAAAAGGGTGGAGTCGGAAAGACGACAACCGCCGTTAATCTTGCCGCAGTGGTTGCCAGCTGGGGATATCGTGTCCTACTTGTTGACGCCGACCCCCAGGGTAATGCCACGTCTGGTGTTGGTATTCAGCGCGGCAGCTTTCGAAAAGGGCTCTATCATGCGCTCGTGCTCGACGAGCCGATTGCCAATATCGCGTTGGACACCGGTCTGGCAAACCTATGCGTCGTCCCCTCGAATAAAGATTTGGCTGGAGCCGAAATCGAGCTGGTGGAGGTTGAGCACAGGGAACTGCGTTTGCGCCAAAGCCTGGAGGCGGTTCAGGATCATTACGATTACATCATCATCGATTGTCCTCCATCTTTGGGTCTGCTGACTCTGAATGCATTGACGGCCGCCAAGTCGCTTTTGGTTCCCATTCAATGCGAGTACTACGCTCTTGAGGGCGTGACGGAGCTGTTTGACACGCTCGCAAGAATCAGGCGTCTACACAATCCTACCCTGACGATCGAAGGGTTGTTGCTGACGATGTACGATGAGCGCACGAACCTTTCATCGGCGGTTGCCGCAGACCTGCGAGACTTCTATGGCAGGCAGGTATTCCAAACAGTCATTCCTCGAAACGTTCGACTCGCTGAAGCGCCAAGCTACGGAAAGCCAATTATGAATTACGATCCGCAGTCGAAGGGCGCTGAAGCTTATTCACAACTCGCAAGGGAGATAGTCGATGAATCGAAAGGCCTTGGGTCGGGGGCTGGGGGCTCTGCTGGCGTCTGACCGCACCATAGAATTGCCGGAGCCAGGTGAGTTGGAAATTGATTCCATTGTTCCTGGTCCAATGCAGCCGCGAATAGAATTTGATGACGAGAGTTTGGGTCACCTTGCGGAGTCAATAAAGTCACACGGCGTAGTTCAACCCGTATTGGTGCGGCGGGTCGGGGATCAGTACGAGCTCGTCGCCGGAGAGCGCCGGTGGCGTGCAGCAAAATTAGCGGGACTGCGAACCCTACCAGCCGTCGTTAAGGACATCGCTGACAAAGATCTTCTCGAGATCGCGCTCATCGAGAATGTCCAGCGGGAAGACCTCAACCCAATCGAGGAAGCGCAGGCATATAGCAAGCTCATTGAGACGGTCGGCCTGACACAAGAAGCGTTAGCAGAGCGTGTAGGTCGAGATCGTTCCTACATCACCAACTATCTTCGCCTGCTCAAACTGCCGGAAGATATTCAGCAGCTCGTAAAGCAGAAACGGATTTCGACTGGCCACGCTCGTACTCTATTGGCATTGCAGCACGTCGATCAGCAGCGACTCATCGCGCGGCAAATAATCACGAACGACCTCTCGGTGCGCGCTACCGAAGACATTGTCAGGAAGAGGACGGACCATGCCGCGACGCCGCGTCGTGCGCCAGCGACCGCTGCTGTGGATCCGAACGTGAGAGCGGCAGAGTCGAAGCTTCGTCGCGCGTTGGGGACGCAGGTTCGGATCCTCGAAGACGCAACGGGAGCAGGGAAACTTGAGATCAGTTATTTCAATCGACAGGATCTTGATCGTCTCTATGTGTTGATCATGTCAGCCTGTAGTTAGTACAACGTCGGCTTAACACAAAGCGACTGTAAAAAGTAAACATCAAAGACATCGTCTTATTCAGTACCGCCGGATTACCCCGCCCCTTTGGCTTTAACGACGGTCGTTCCGGAATCTTCAATTGAACGTGAGGTTCGGTTGACCCTTGTGGGGTCGCATGTTAGACTCGCGCGCTTTTCACCAAGTGATTTTCTGATCCGAGGCCTAGAATGTTTCTGGCGGAGAGCTCTATCCAATTGGTCCCTGATGGGACGCTGCTGCTTCACGTCTTGATCATCGCGATCATGGTGGCAGTTCTTAACCGAACTTTACTAAAGCCAATTAACGAGATCCTGCATCGTCGCGATGCTCTGATGTCCGGGCGTATGACCGAGGCGCAGGTTCTCGATGCGACACGAGCGGAAAAACTCAACGAATATGAAGCGGCGCTGAGCGCGGCGCGAACGGAAGGCTATCAAATGTTGGAGGCCGAAAAGACGGCAGCGCTGCGCGAACGAGAGGCCCGTCTCAACGCGGCCAAGCAGGAGATTACCGAGGAAGTCGCCTCGGCGATCGAAAGTACGCACCGGCAACAAGCGGCGGCCCAGCAGGATCTCGAAGCGCGAGCTGGCGAACTAAGTGGTCTAATTGGAGAGCAAATACTACGACGACCCGTGCGATAGCTCAGTGCCATTGCGACTTCTATCATGCTTTTCTTTGCACTATTAATCGCGTCAGAAGGTGAGGGATGGGCGGAGACCTATTTTAACTATCCAGGTCTCGAGGCGTGGAAGTTTATCAATCTTGCGATCTTCATCATTGCGGGCGCTTTTCTTCTGGGTAGCAAGCTAAAGGCGGCATTGCATGCCAGGCGAGAAGGAATTCAGCAATTGTTGGTTAAGGCTGACAAGGAACGAGAGGCAGCACAACTGCGTCTGACTGAAGCAGAGGCTCTGGTGGCTCGGGTCGGCGACGACGTCGCAGCAGTTCGTGAGCGGGCAAAAGCTGAAGCACAGATGGAACGCGCGCGACTAACAGAAGCGACCGAAAAAGAAATTGAAAAAATGCGTTACCAGGGCCAGCGGGAAATTGAGGCAGCTGCAAAGGTCGCGCGGAAGGAACTGCAGCGGTTCCTGGCGAATCGCAGTGTCGAGTTGGCGCGCGAATCTGTACGCACCCAGATTAGGCCCGAGGACGATGCGCGATTGATCGATGAAGACATCGGACAGCTCAGGAGGGCGCAAGCTTGAGTTTACAGACAGTGGCGCGTCGTTACGCGACTGCTTTAGCCGACGTCGCGATTTCAAAAAGGGAAGAGCGACAGATCCAATCTGAACTTCAGGTGTGGGCCTCAATGATTGAGACGAACCCTCAACTGAAAGAAGTCTTTGCTAATCCCACCGTTCCCCACGATCAAAAGCGTCGAGTTTTACAAGAGCTGATTACGCGCACACGAGCTGCTGAAACCACCGCAGCATTCTTACAGGTATTGTTGATGAATCAGCGACTGGCTCAGCTGAAAGAAATCGTTGAGCGGTTTGGCCAGATTCTGGACGAGCGCGCTGGAGTCGTCGCCGCGCATGTTACGACCGCCCGACCCGTTCCCGAAGCGCAGCAGCACGCTTTACGGGAGGCTCTCACTCGGGTAACGGGATCGTCTGTTCGACTTCGCTTCGAAACGGACGAATCAATCATTGGTGGACTTGTCGCTCGCGTCGGGTCGACGATCTTCGACGGATCGCTTGAGAGCCAGCTGCAGCGCCTCGCATCTGAGATGACGAGTCAGTGACTTGAGAGATTTAGATTCATAGAGGACAACATGGAACCCATTCGAGCTAGTGAGATAAACGAAATCATTCGAAAGCAGATCGAGAATTTCGAAGCCGGCGTCACCGTAATGGAGGTCGGAACCGTCATAAAGATTGGCGACGGTATTGCTGAACTACACGGCCTTGAGAAAGTCATGGCTGGTGAGTTACTGGAATTTCCTCACGACGTTCGAGGTCTAGCGTTGAATTTAGAAGAAGACAAAGTCGGTGCCGTTTTGTTCGGTGAATTTCATTCCGTTCGCGAAGGTGATCTTGTAAAACGCACGGGCCGCATCATGCAGGTTCCGGTTGGTGAGGCATTGGTCGGGCGCGTTGTTGATGTGCTCGGAAATCCAATTGACGAGCGGGGTCCAATAGTCACAGACACTTATTTTCCGGTCGAAAGAATTGCTCCAGGAGTGGTCGATAGGCAGCCGGTTAAGGAACCACTGCAAACAGGACTCAAGGCGATTGACGCCATGGTACCGATCGGTCGTGGACAGCGCGAATTGATCATCGGCGATCGACAAACAGGCAAGACAGCTGTCGCCGTAGACACAATCATCAACCAAAAGGGCAAAGATGTTATTTGCATCTACGTGGCGATTGGCCAGAAAGCCTCCACAGTGGCCCAGGTCGTCAAGACGCTACAGGACTTCGGCGCAATGGATTACACCATCGTGATCAAGGCGACGGCGTCCGATCCTGCGGCGATGCAGTTCCTGGCTCCGTATTCAGGCGCCGCGATGGGCGAGTACTTCCGTGATAACGGCAGGCATGCGCTCACGATCTATGACGATCTCTCAAAACAAGCTGCCGCCTATCGGGAGATCTCATTGTTGCTGCGAAGGCCGCCAGGCCGAGAGGCTTACCCCGGTGATGTGTTCTATCTCCACTCGCGACTGCTTGAGCGAGCCGCGAAGTTGTCCGACTTAAAAGGTGGAGGCTCGTTAACCAGTTTGCCGATCATTGAAACCCAGGCCGGCGATATCTCTGCTTACATTCCAACAAACGTAATCTCAATCACTGACGGTCAGATATTTCTCGAAGCCGACTTATTCAACAGCGGTTTCCGTCCTGCCATTAACGTCGGTAACAGTGTCTCGCGCGTAGGCGGTTCAGCGCAGATCAAGGCTATGAAGCAGGTGGCGGGAACTCTTCGACTTGAGTTAGCCCAGTTCCGAGAGTTGCAGGCGTTTGCGCAGTTCGGTTCGGACCTGGACAAAGCGACGCAAGCACAGCTCGCACGCGGACAAAGGCTGACGGAAATCTTAAAGCAGCCGCAGTATGAGCCAATGGATGTTGAAAAGCAGGTACTTTCGATTTGGGCAGCGACGAACGGATACACGGATGATATTCCGGTCGAAGAGGTCCGCGCGTTTGACAAGGACCTCCGCGAGTTCGTCGAAAAATCTCATCCCGGTGTATTGGCTGCGATCAAAGAAAAGAAGACTTTGACGGATGAGATTAAAGCAGATTTGAAACAGGTCGTTCAGGACTTCAAGAGCTCGCGCAGCAAGGCGAGCTCATCAGCGACTCTATCGGCCGCGGTACCAACAGCGCAAGCGACACCGGCGACCGCCTAACGTAACGACAGATGCCAAACCTGTTAGACATTCGCCGGCGAATTAAGTCGGTTAAGAACACGCAACAAATCACGAAGGCCATGAAGATGGTCTCCGCAGCGAAACTGCGCCGCGCCCAGGAACGTGTTGTAACAGCACGGCCGTTTGCGAACAAAATGACGGAAGTTCTGAACGAGCTCGCCAAACGAACGGGCGAAGACTTTCATCATCCATTGTTGGACCAACGCGGTGACCAGCGTTATCTACTCGTTCTGATTACGGCAGACAAGGGCTTGTGCGGAGCATTCAACACAAACCTCGTTAAAGCAGCGCAGTCGTTCATCAGAGAGAATCCGGACAAGACGATGGAGATTCTGGCGATCGGCCGTAAGGGACGCGATTTTTTCCGTAATAGAAGAGCGACGATTGCCGGCGAGTTTGTCGGTCTGACGGGAAAGGGTCGCGTCGAGTATTCAGAAGCGCTTGAGGTAGCTCGAGATGTGATGAAGCGTTATACGGATGATCAGGAGATCGATAAAGTCTTTTTCATCTACAGTGAGTTCAAGTCAGTTCTGCAGCAACGCGTTGTACTTGAGCCACTGTTGCCAGTCGCGCGTGCCGCGGAAGAACCGGAAGCAAAGACTGCGCAACCCTTAACGCTCATCGATTATATCTACGAGCAGCCGCCCGCGGAGATGTTTGGGCGCTTGTTGCCGCAACTCATCGAGACTCAAATCTTTCGTGCGTTGTTGGAATCGATCGCCTCCGAACAAGGAGCGCGCATGACGGCTATGGATTCGGCATCGAAGAATGCCAGCGAGTTGATTGACATGTTGACTCTCAACATGAACCGCGTGCGCCAGGCCGCAATCACAAACGAGATCATTGAGGTTGTATCAGGCGCCGCGGCGCTGTGATCAGTTCTTCAATCTGCTCAGCGAATGATGGGAAGCGTTGATGCGCTTCCCATTTTTGTAATCACGCCCAAATGGAATCGATTAACTCCACAAAAGGTCGCGCTTCGTATAGCGGCGCTGTTAGCAGATATCTACCGCTCATCGCCTGGATGGCGTTTATTTCTTTCGCCTCATCAGCCAGCTTTTCTGCTTCGAACACTTCTACGGTTCTCGGCCCATTGTTTCTGTGGCTGTTTCCGAATGCCTCCCCCGACACGCTCCTATTCATGCACTTTCTCACGCGCAAGGCAGCACACTTTCTTGAATATGCGATACTCGGCCTGCTCGCCGCGCGTGCCTTTAGTGGATCTCCCAAGCCCGCAATTCGAACCCGCTGGTTCCTTATCGCGGCCGTGCTGGTTACTGTTTACGCGCTGCTCGACGAATACCATCAAAGCTTCGTGCCGTCTCGGACAGCTTCGATTTCGGATAGTGTCGTGGACATTTGTGGCGGGATTACCTCGCTGCTGATTTTTCGAAACAGGCATCGCACCTTATAGAACTGACTCCTGGCCACAAGGCTGGAACTGACGAGGCGCCTTCAACGTAAGGAAAGATCATGAACCCGTCCATGACTACTCCCTAAAAACAACACCGCCTGTTAACAGCGCAATCTTTCGACGTCTCGCGTATAATCGTGCAGCGTTCTAAAGTTCAAGATACAGATTGAGAAAAAAAGAGATGGGAATACTTGATCGCCTCAGCCCTAGCTCGCAGTTCATCGAAGTAATTGAATGGCTGGACCAAACCAGTAACACCTTGGTCTATCGATTTCCCGTAAAGGATCAGGAAATCAAGAACGGCGCGCAACTTATCGTGCGCGAATCGCAGGCAGCCGTTTTTGTTTCTGAGGGACAAATCGCCGATCAGTTCCCTCCAGGTCGATTCACCATTGACGGTGGCAACACGCCAATTCTGTCCAAGCTCGGTGCGTGGAAATACGGATTCAATTCTCCATTCAAAGCCGAGGTCTACTTTGTAAACACAAAGCAGTTCACGGATCTTAAATGGGGCACGCCAAACCCTGTCATGATGCGCGATGCTGACTTCGGTATGGTGCGTTTACGAGCTTTCGGGATCTATTCGATGCGCGTCGGTGATCCAAAGGCCTTTATCAAAGACATCGCGGGCACTAACGCACACTTCGTTACTGAAGACATCGAAGGTCAACTGAAACGAACGCTGGTTAGCGGGTTTAGTGATTCTCTCGCCGAATCGAAGATTGCGGCGCTCGATCTCGCTTCAAACTACGACGAGCTCAGCAAGTTCACTCGTGAGAAACTCAGCGAGGAGTTCAAGACTTTCGGATTAGAACTTACGAAGTTCGTTATCGAGAACATTTCGCTGCCACCTGAAGTTGAAGCTGCGATGGACAAGCGTACTTCGATGGGTGTTATCGGTGACGTCGGTAGATACACGCAGTTTCAGGCAGCGGACGCTATGCGCGACGCAGCTCAGAACCCATCAGGGGGTGCAGGCACAGGCGCTGGTCTTGGAGCCGGGTTCGCAATGGGCAACATGATGGCGGGTGCGATGACCGATGCGATGCGACAGTCGAAAGGCGAGGGTACTGCCAGCCGTGTAGCCTGTCCGAAATGCGGCGGCGCAAACGAACCGGGCGCGAAGTTCTGTCACGAGTGCGGCGCCAAAATGGATGTAGCGACGGAAAAAGTTCCGTGCGTGAAATGCGGCGCTCCTTTGCTGTCAGGCGCGAAGTTCTGCAATGAATGCGGAGCGAAGCAAGAAAAGCAATCGTGTCCAAATTGTCAGGCTGAACTAAGTCCTGGCGCAAAGTTTTGCAACGAGTGTGGCCATAAGCTTTAGGCGGTTCAAAGCAGTCCTCTAATTTGGAGTGCGATAACTTGTAACCGCTTTGATACGCCCAACGTGGATTCGTCAAAAGCCGTGACGAGCTGACGCGCTCCAATTTGCGAACGTCCTAAGAGCCCGTGCTATCCTTCCCTCAATCCAAGGTTGAGAGACAGCCCTAATGTTTCGAGCGTTGACACGTCCGCGCCGAGTTGTCATTACAGGGTTGGGGTGTGTTACTCCGCTCGGAGTCGGCCGGCAGGCATACTGGGGCGGACTGTTAACGGGCAAAAGCGGCGTGCGAAAGATTCAGTCGTTCGACGCTTCCTCCTCGCCAGTTCAAATCGCCGCCGAAGTTCCGGACTTCGATTGGGAAGCCGAAATCAATCCCAAAGACAGAAAGCATGTTCCGCGTACCGTGCCGTTAGCACTTGCGGCGGCGCGCGAAGCGTTACAAGACGCGAACATCTACCCAAACGATCTGCCGGTTGAAGAACGCCGAACAATTGGAGTCGAGCTCGGTACTGGCGGGGGCGGTCTCGCGTTCACCGAACAGCAGTATCAATACTGGTACATCGGACCAACTAACAAAGCGTCTGTTTACACAATTCCAGCTTCGACACACGGTGGTCTATCAAGCGAACTATCTATGGCGTTTGGTTTACGAGGACTGTCGCACATTGTATCGACTGGATGTACGAGCTCGACGGACGCAATGGCTTACGCTGCACAGCACATCGCGTTAGGGCGTCAGGACGCGATGCTATCGGGCGGAGTGGATGCGCCAATTGCGCCGGGCATTCTCGCGGCCTTCAATCTGATGACCGTCCTCACGAATGATTGGAACGATGAGCCAGCGCGAGCGTCTCGCCCATTTTCGAAGAATCGTTCCGGTATGGTGCTTGGTGAAGGCGCGTGGATTTACGTTCTTGAAGAACTGAATCATGCGCTTGCCCGCAAGGCACCAATCTATGCCGAGATCACTGGATACGGCTCAACCTGCGACGCTTATCACCGTGTTCGTCTCGCGGAAGACGGCACGGAGCCTGCCCGTGCAATGCATCTGGCGCTTGCGGATGCCGGGCGCGAGCCGAAAGATATTGACTACGTTAATCTCCATGGAACCTCCACTCAGCTGAATGATCGAATTGAGACCAGTGCACTGAAGCTTGCGTTTGACGGATACGCGCAACGGATTCCAATGTCCGCAACGAAATCTCAAGTCGGTCATCCCCAGGGCGCGAGCGGCGCTGCGGGAATAGCAGCGGCTCTTTGCGCTATGCACACAAACAAAATCCCTCCAACAATCAATCTGGACGAGCCCGACCCTGTCTGTGATCTCGACTACATTCCAAACGAAGCGCGTGAAGCAAACGTTCGCGTCGCGCTGTGCAACTGTATCGGGTTTGGTTCAAAGAACAGCGCCCTCGTGATCGAAAAATTTATTGAATAGAGATCTACAAATAACGCGATAGCGAATGGAGCATGATGTTCGATAAATTTCGACGGCGGAATTACGAACTGGAGAACATCGATCGCGGCGACTACACAGCCGAGGAATACGAAGAGTGCATCACTGAGCTGCAACTCGTAAACGAATGGTTAGGTGATGCGCGCACGCTCAAGCGAACGTTGCTGAAGGATGTTAGGAAACATCGGCTGAAGCGGTTTTCTGTATTGGACGTTGGAGCAGGTTCGGGAGAGCTGTTACGAGTGGCTGCCATATGGTCGCGCGAAACGAAGCGTGACTTTCACGGCGTAGGTCTCGAATTGAATGAGCGTTCGGCCGAAGCAATCAACGAGGAGTCAAGCGATTTTCCAGAAATAGAATCCGTGCGCAGCGACGCACGGTTTTTGCCGTTTGCCGAAAGTACGTTCGACTACGTAATCTGTTCGCTCTTCACTCATCATTTCGTCGAAGTGGAGATCATTAACATCCTTCGTGAGATGAGCCGCGTCGCTCGGCGGCGTATCTTCGTAATCGATCTTCATCGTCATCCCATCGCCTACTATTTCTATACGACTGTCGGTAAGTTGTTTCTGCACAATCGGCTCCTGCGTGAAGACGGCGCACTGTCCATACTCCGAAGTTTCAAACGGCGCGAGTTATACGAACTGGCGGAACAGGCGGAGTTGCTAAAGCCGCGAGTCACACGACACTTTCCTTACAGACTTGTATTGAGCGCCGAAGCTGAGCCGCCTTCGGGCAGGAAGCAGTTGCCAGATGTCGAAGAGAGAGCAGCATGAACCAGCACGAAGCAGATTACGATGTGATTATTGCGGGTGGTGGCCCAGCGGGAAGTAGTGCAGCAATTTACCTGGCCCAAAGGGGAATCCAAGTGTTGTTGGTGGAGCAAAAGGAGTTTCCGCGCGCGAAACTTTGTGGTGAGTTCATCTCGCCGGAGTGTTTTGACCACTTCAAAAAGCTAGGCGTTGCTAGTGAAATGCTTGCGTGCAATCCCGCGACGCTAAGTGAAACTGTTTTTTACTCGCGTCGCGGAAATCGTGTTTCAGTGCCCAGCGGATGGTTCGCCACGCGCGCAGCCCTTGGCCTCAGTCGTGCAGAGATGGATAACAACCTGCTTCGCCGCGCGGCGAAAATCGGTGCTGATGTTTTGGAAAACGCGACCGTCACTGACATCATCGACACCGGCGACCGCATTTGTGGTGTGCGAATAAGAACTAACGACTACGAGCGCACTTACCACGCAAAGATGACAATCGACGCTACGGGAAGACCGCGAACACTCGCCCGAAAAGTTCAGGAACAGGCCGGAGAAAAGCCGCCGCGCGACCGTGCGAGGCTCGTCGCATTCAAGGCCCACTTCGCTAACAGCAGCGTTGCTCCCCGCACCTGCGAAATCTATTCGTATCGGCGTGGTTATGGTGGGCTCAGTACGATTGAGAACGGCATCAGCAACCTTTGTTTTATCGCTGCCGCAAAAGACGTTCGCCGCCTTCATTCTGATCCAGAACTAGTTTTGCAAAACACTCTAATGAAGAATCGTCGAGCGGCACAGGTGCTGGCTTCTGCGAGACGAAGTTCAGAGTGGTTAAGCGTATCGCTCGACAGCTTTGGTCTACAGGATCCAACTCCGAAGCCAGGCCTGATTGCGATCGGCGACTCCGCGTCATTTATCGATCCATTCACGGGAAGCGGAATGCTGATGGCGCTGGAGAGTGGCGAACTCGCCGCGAAGCTAATCGTCAATAGCGGCGACAATCCATTCAGTACCGTTCGCGATAGCGGATGGCCAACACTCACGCAGCTAACGGATCTCGCAAACAACTACACCCTCGAATACCGAAAAACTTTTGGTCCACGCTTGCGGACCTGTCACTGGTTGCGGCGCACTGCTTACAATCCTCGCCTGGCAGATCTCACTATCTTGTTGTGTAGTGTGAGTGAACGCTTCCGTAACCGCGTGGCCCGCGCAACTCGTTCAGGAACGACTGAACATCAGTCGCTCCTTGAATCTGTGAAGTGATTCAACAGTTCCGGGGCCGCTCAAGCGCAGCATTGGATGCTAATCGCATGAAATCGAAAGTAACATCAACCAAAGGCGCGCGATCTGGCACGGTCCGGAGAAGATTGGACATCATTCTTATTCGCGTCGCTCATATCTTCGTGTTTAGTTCGCGTGATTTCGTGGATCGTTCCGTTTGTCCAGAAAAACAGGAAGATCCACGAAGTCACACGAACCAACACGAACCAAATACTTCCTACTCGAGCTAGATATGACTTTTAATGCGGACCTTTAAGGTGACAAGGTCATCCAAAACATCTCAGCATGACGATTTATGTGATGGGTGTGGGCATCCGGACGGAGCTCACCTCTTCAATGCAGCCACGGAGTACCCGTCTGAGGGGTGGGTTACCTGTCCTGAACCCGGCTGCGATTGCTACTCGACTTGGAGCCTTGATGAGGTGAGTAAACCGGCCATGGACAAGATCCGACACGAATACTACCAGGGACTAAACAGTCCAGGGGAACCAAAAGACGAATCTTGACGGAAGCGCAGCGTTGGGCGCCTATTGAGATCTTAGGACCACGCCGCTGAAGCGCTACGTTCCCTTGCTTGGTAGGTTGTAAATTGCGACCCGCCTTAACGAAACCTTCTTCTTGCCACGTTAACGCTTTTTGGAGTACAAAGGCTGAGCAAATAAAGGTCTCTCAGTCGGTTCTCTAAAATCAAACATGGATCCGGTGTCACGGATCCCACGCGACCAAGCAGTTAGTAGGAGAGTGATCTCCAATCTCGCCAAAGCTCAAACGTTAGCGAACAGCCTTGAACTGCGCGAAAGTCAAATGCATCCGTAACCTCAGCTAAGGAGAATCCACGATGTTTGCATCCTTGAAGACGCCGCTCGTCAGGTTATGTCAAGCCAGTGCTTTGCTCGTTATCGGCTTGATGTGTGCAACTGTTGCCCTCGGCCAGGCGCAATCGAACGCCGCCGATTTACAGGGGCTTGTAAAAGACACCACCGGCGCAGTCGTTCCGAATGCGACCGTGACAGCGCGAAACCCTGGCACGAACATCTCTCGCACTACGACGAGTGACGACGGAGGAAGCTATCGAATAGTTAACCTACCACCAGGCGATTACGAGATTACGGTGGAGGCGTCGAATTTTAAGAGGGCCGTGTTGACGAGGGTGACGCTGACGGTTGGTCAGACCGCTGACCTCGATGTAACTCTTGAGCCAGGTCAAATCACAGAGAGCGTCACGATTTCCGACGCCACATCCGAAATTGTAGAGACCTCCAAAACCGCTGTGGCCACAACTATCGATCAGCAGCGCATCAACAACCTGCCAATCAATGAACGCAACTATCTGTCGTTCGCGTTAACCACATCGACCGTCGGTCGAGATAATGGCCGGCCGATTGGACCAGCGCCCACGACGGGGTTGAACTTCGGCGGTCAACGAGGGCGATCTAACCTCGTGCAAGTTGACGGTGCAGACAACACCGATAACTCCGTTAATGCATCGCGCTCGACTGTCAGTCAGGAAGCGGTCCAGGAGTTTCAGGTTGTAACCAACTCCTTTGCTGCGGAGTTCGGTCGTTCAGCCGGCGGTGTTGTGAACGTCGTAACGAAAGCAGGTACAAACGATCTTCACGGCAACGTATTTGGTTTCCTTCGCCACCGCAGTTTTCAGGCGCGCAATGCGTTTGCTCCAATCGAGGATCCGCCGTTCACGCGTACGCAGTATGGCTTCACCATCGGTGGCCCGTTTGATCGAGATCGAACGTTTTTCTTCTACGCGTTTGAGCAGCGGCGCCGAAATGAATCCGGTTTCTTCACAAGCGATGTCAGACGCGGAATGACCAGTTCGGTGACGATTCCGCTTCCGGGCCTTGGCAACACCACTTTTAATAACCTGACTGCTCCACAGGCGACATTCATCAATGGATTGTTGACATCCGGAAATCCCTCGTTCATTAGTCTCGCAACAAGTTATGCATTCCTGGCTTCGAGTGGAGGCTCGACGGCATTGACGGGAAGTAATCCACTGCCGAACCCGGGATCGGTGCCAGGTGTTGGATTAGGAGCTCCCATTGGGCCACGATTCTTTCTTACAGGGGCGCCCGTTCCATCAAACACGACAAACGCCAGCGGCCAATTCATCGCGTTTCGACCGCTACTAAGTCTGCAAAGCATATTTCCAATCACAGATCGGACAACCTTCAACTCGTTCCGCTTGGATCACTTGATCACTAACAGACACCAATTCAGTTTTCGCTTTGGGTATAACCCGAGCACCATCACGGGCATTCAGGTAGAGTCGCAAAACCAATCATTGGGCCAGAACGACTTTTCAAGAACTGGAATTCAGACGCTGCGCGACTTCTCAGCGGTGGCCACATTAACGTCGACGCTGTCGAACAACGTGATCAATGAGGGCCGATTTAATTTCGGCGAACGCCGCGCGACTTTTAAATCACAAAACGGCGACGCCGTTGCCTTCAATATTTCCGGCACTGCCTTCATAGGCCGCGAGCTTTTTTCACCCGTCGTGCGCACGGAGACTCGTTATGAGTTCACCGATCACATCAACATGGTGGCGGGTAATCACACCCTCAAGTTCGGCGGGGACGTAGCGTTCGTGAAGATCCCCGAGGCGATCTTTGAATTGAACTTCGCTGGTCTCTTTAACTTCGGTGGTTTGGCGGCCTCAACGTTGAATCCTGCCTTTGCAGGCGCGCCACCCTTTCTGCCGGCCCAGCAATATGGTCTCGGTTTCCCGACGAACTTCATTCAAGGATTTGGCAATCCCATCAGCAGCATCAGTAACAAGCCGCTGGCATTCTTCGCCCAGGATTCGTGGAAGATCCGGCCCAATATCACCCTGAACTATGGTGTCCGGTACGACTACGAAATTACAGAACAAGTGCCGACTCAAGGATTCATAGATCCGCTTTCAGGTATCAACCTTTCGGCGGGTGACGTTCTCGCGGCGCAGGATGCGATGGGAGTACAACAG
>DATIBJ010000157.1:0-54979 GCA_035457565.1 Pyrinomonadaceae bacterium
GCCGATACACAACAGAGACGATACACACGAGAGACCGCTTCGGTCTCGATCCGAACCTAATTACGCCATTGAATCGTTCGCGACTCTCCATTGCAGTCGTGTGCCTGGAGGTGTGCCCCCTTCTTTGGAGTGTCACATGCAAGTCTTTTGCATTCGCAGCGTTCAACTCTCAAGGAGTAAAAACAAATGAAACCAAACTGCACCACCGCTCGAGTGCGCTCCCCGCATTTTGGGATTGCCGCGCTCTTGTTCGCCTTGATCTTCCTAACTGGTAACGCGACTTCAACCGTGGCTCAAACAACTCCAGCTATACCCGATGGTTGGGTTGTGCTCCCGGTTGATGAATACCGCGCACTTCGTCGAGCGGCTTTTCCACTCGACAGTGACCCTGCCCCACCTCCAGTCGAAGCGACGCTCAGTCGAATCGATTACGACTTGAAAGTCGAAGGTGATCTCGCTTCGGGCGAGGCTCGACTAACAGTCGACGTCATACAAGAAGGGTGGGTGCGTCTTGCAATGCCGAAAGGATTAATGGTTCGTGAAGCCACCCTCGATGGCCGACAGGTCACGCTGGTCACGCCGGCAGCGGATAAAGGTGCAGGCGAATTGTTGCTGTCGAAGACCGGACGTTCCGTCTTAACGCTGAAGATTGTCGCGCCCGTTTCCACAGTGGCCGGGACCGACTTGCTGCAACTGCCCGCAAGCAATTCAGCAGTCGTCCGCGCGGCTGTTGAGGTGGCCCGACAAGGTGTCGACGTGCGAATCACCGGTGGTCTTCTGATGGACCATGCGGATACAACAACCGGCAGCCGGTGGATTGCAAATGGCCGAGGCACGGAACCTCTAACATTCGCGTGGCGCCGAAAGATTGATGAAGCGCGTTCATCGCAACCACTCAGAATGCGCGGCGCTGTGTCGCAATTGATCGGACTCGGCGAAGACTCGACACAGATAAGCGCCGAGGTCCAGATCGATGTGCTGCAAGGGATGGCCCAGGAAGTTCGACTACAACTTCCAGATGGCTTCGTCGTCAATCAGGTATCAGGGGCAACTGTTACAGATTGGGAAACCAGGCCACGCGAGCTCGTCGTCGTTTTCATCGAGCCGGTGCAACAAACCGCGCGTTTTACGTTGAGCGGCGAATTACGTTTGCCTCGTTCCGGAAAACTTGATGTGCCATTGATTCGACTACCTGGTGCGGAGCGAGAAACTGGAGGCATTGCGGTTGAAGTGCTCGGCGCCGGAGAGATCAAAGAGCGACAGGCGAATGGTTTGGAGGAAGCGGAAGCGGCTGAACTCGGCCAGCTGATTTCAAGTCGACAATCACCTTCGCTGGTTGCATTTCGCTTTCCTCCGGCTGAAGGAAAGTCCACACGCACTCTTTCCATCGGCGTTGCGCGCTACACACCCCAGGCCGTGCTGACCGCAAACATTGAAGAGGCAAACTACAGCACGCTACTTACCACCGACGGCAAGATGCTCGTTCAATCGAGATTCGCAGTTAGGAACAATCAAAGAAACTTTCTGAAGATCAATTTGCCGGCAAACGCAGTCTTGTGGAGCGCATCAGTCGCGGGCCGGCCGATTCGACCGGGACGTGCTCCTGATGGATCGCTCTTGTTGCCGCTCGAAAAAATGAAGTCAGGTGATGATGCGGCGGCGTTTATCGTCGAAGTCGCGTACATGGATCGCACTACACCGTGGGTTGATCGAGGCCGAGTGCGACTGACGTTGATGTCGGTGGATCTGCCGATCTCGAAGTCGCACCTGTTAGTTCATCACTCCCCGATTTTTCGATTGACCGCGCCGCCGGGCTTAAGTGGCACTTTTCGAGTAGCACCTTACGAGGCGTCTGCGGGCGTTCTTCAATCGGGCCCCAGCGCTTCCGTGTCGAATGAACCTGCGTCAACGCCAACAGATGCGACGGTCAGCGAAGGCACCAGGGAGTTGGTGTCTAAACTTCGTGAAAACAAACGTGGCGCCACGCCGATGCGGAATCTACCGCTTCGCGTTGCGTTCCCGCATTTTGGCCCGTCGCTTTTTCTAATATCGGAGCTGACAAGTGAAAACCAAACCCCGGTGATTGATCTCGATTATCAACGCGACAAGAAAAGAGGTGACCAATGAAACGCGCAATAGTTTTTCTTCTACTCTTAGCAACTCCTGCCTGGGGACAACAACGCGATGTGAAAACAGGTATGCCGCTACCGGTGCCGGTTCCAGGTTCATCTGGATCCGTTACGTTGACACTCGCGGAGTACAACCGGTTATCGGAACTCGCTTCGAAGAAACCGAAAAAGTCAGACATTCCACCTCTTTCATTCGTGCTCTCTCGCGCCGCGTTCAAACTCCGCGTCGAAGACCAGACCGTTCTCGGATCAGTTGATCTGGATGGCTCAGTGCTCGAGAAAGGAGCGACGAAGGTGCCATTGACGCATGGTCTGACTGTGCTGGAAGCGAAACAGACTGGTACCCCTCTACCTCTTTTACAGGACGGACCAACACACGCCGCTGTTATCAACGGGCCAGGTAATTTCTCGGTGTCGTTATCAGTAGCATCTGCCCTGCACGTCGAAGCTGGACGCGCCACACTTGCGCTAGCCGTGCCTGCTGCGAGCAGTTCGGTTTTATCGCTTGAGCTGCCGGGAAATCATGCGAACGTTCGTGTGGAGCCCGGGTTGATTACCAATCGATCGACATTGAATGGAAACACGCTAATCGAAGCAACACTCGAACCTGGGAAGCCGGTCCGGCTCTGGTGGACCACGCGCGAGGCTGCCGCCCCCGTCACACAACGTGAAGTTCGGTTTCTCTCGAGCGTTAAGAGTGTGGTGTCAGTTGGTGACTCACAGCTCCGCACTATTGCGCTGTGTGACGTGACGGTCGTCCAGGGTGACGCGTCAGAGTTCAAGATGCCTTTGCCCGCTGGTTTCGAACTAACGGAAGTTACTGGCAGCACCCTCGACTCAAGCGAAGTACAAAATGGCGAACTGATCCTCAGGGTGCGCGAACCGGGAAGGCGCAATCACCAGTTTCTTGTCGCGATCGAACGAACGAATCGCGACACGAAAGCGGAAGCACCTGTGCTCGCCTTCTCGGGTACCCAGCATGAAACAGGCGAACTGTTGATCGAAGGAATCGGTTCGATGGAACTGACGCCAACCGAGTCGGGAGGACTGCGACGTATGGACGTGCGCGAAGTTGGTGCGGTCGCGCGCTCACTCGCACGATTTCCGCTACAGGCTGCATTCCGTTACAACCGCAGGCCCGGCGACACACCAAAGCTGCAACTCAGTTGGACGCAGTTTCCTGACACGACGGTGCTCTCTGCAATCGCCGAGCGCGCAACGGTGACGACGCTGACCAACATCGAGGGCAAGTCATTAACCGAAGTGACACTGCGCGTGCGCAATCACGCGCAACCATTCGTCAAGGTTGAATTACCTGCAGGTGCACAACTTCTTTCCGCTGAAGTTGAAGGTCAGAGAGTGAAACCGGTTGTCGGCACGGATGGAAACAGGGTGCCGTTGCTGCGCACCGGTTTGAACTCGTCCGGCGCTTACACAGTTTCATTTGTCTACCTTAGCTCTGGAGATCGATTTGCGAAGACGGGCTTGTATGAGATGGGTCTTCCGAAGCTGGACATCCCGGTGAATATTCTGACTTGGGAGATTTCGTTACCCGATCGAGTTGAAGTGCGACAATTTGGCGGCAATGCCCTTGCTGCTGAGTTGTTTCCGGCAGCTGCTCAGAATTTTGTAGCTGAAAACGAGAGCTTCGAAGGTGCGGACGATTCGACCCGCTGGGCGCGCAATGATCTAAGCAGTCTGGAAGCAGGTCAGATCGGTGGCATCATCACTGATCCAAACGGTGCGGTGGTAACGAATGCGCAAGTTACGGTAACTAACACGCAGACTGGAGGAACTCGAACAACTCGTTCGGATGGAGACGGCCGTTGGGTGATTTCCGGAGCAGACCCTGGACCGGTACGTGTGACCGTCGGTTCACCCGGCTTTAAGGACAAGGTACAAGACATGGAGTTGCTGGCCTCGGCTCCCGCTCGGCTGGGAACTACCCTTGATGTCGGACAAGTTACTGAAAGCGTAACTGTGACCGCTGATAGACAGATCAGCAATCTCAGCGTCGACGGACTTAAGAAGCTTGAGACCAACGCGCGTCAAGCCCAGCAGTTATATTTATTGACCCCGTCACAGAACGTTGCGAACTTGCAGCGCCGCGTTGCGGGCGTGCTTCCAGTGAAGATCGATGTTCCGCGCGCCGGGAGGTCGTACAAATTCGTTCGTCCACTGGTAATGGATGAGGAGACTCGAGTGACGTTTCAGTACAAAGCGAAGTAGAAGGTCCACGCGAATACGCCCAAAGGCAGTTGGGGGATCGTTCAGATCCAGCCTACGAGATGGATTATTTACAACTTCGACGCGCCGCGAATTCAGTAATGATGCTAGTGCTCAAGTTCGTTCGCAACGCGCAAAACATCAGTGGCTCAAGTTTCACTGTGACACCATTGCGCCTCTCGGATTCGCTGGGCACGTTGCCTTTGAAAGCGTTCAACTTCAAGTTCCACGCGCGCGTGAAGCGGTGCCGTCTAATTATTTTCACAGCTTCGGCAGTTAGGGGTATTCAGAAGGCGGCCTAATGAGTTCTCATTACTTAAACTGCTCGGGACCGATCTCTAAGCTAAGCGGAATAACGTCGTCCACCGGTAATCCGGCGATATCGGCGTGCTTACGACAGGACTCTTCGCTGGGAGCTTCGAACTCGCAAAATGAATGCTTGCCGTCCGCAGTTACGTGACTGCGGATCCACTGCATCCCGAGTTCATCGCACGCAGCGACGACATTCTTGCCGACCGTGTTAAGTTGCTCCGATGTAAGTGGCGGCAATGTGCGGGTAACCATGAAGCGGGGCATTTGATTCCTCCTTCACCCATTGTTTAGCTTGTTTAGGCTTGGTCAAAACGATAGTGCGTCCGAGTTATTCACGCAAGTCGTATTTGAACCAGTACTCAAGCTCCCTGAAACAGCGAAACTAAATGTCCGATTTGATTTAGCTTGTTCGTTGAGCTGCGACTCACTCGAGCTACTCGGAATCGCTCAACCGTGCAAACTCTTCACGCCTTAGCGCTTCACAATAGGTAGCTCAATTGAAGAGAGAGCGCGCTTGTTTCGCTGAACAGCGATGGTCGGCGTGCCTTCTGCCGGAATTCGGATAAACGTATCTCTATCGTGCCCGGCGATCGCCACACGTAGTCGATGTCCTTTTTTGATCAATGCGGAGATCGGCTGCAGGCCAAACTTAATCTCAGTTACCTCACCCGGCACCAATGGAGCGGCATCCTTCCTTTTGAACGAGTGATACGGAACAAAGATCTTCAGCGGTGATTGTTCAGTCGAGATTCGTCGGTGAATGCCGCGCAAGGCACCTTCGGTGAGATAAGTTACCTTGCCTGTCTCGTCCACCTCTTCCAGATAAACGTAGAACCCGCCGTCAGTGTGCGTTGAAGACAGGTAAAGAGTAACAACTGGATAACCTGTAATCTCCAGATCCGACTCGAGTGCTGCACTCGTGTAGGTAAGAAGCTTTTTGTCTTCATTTGCACGATCTGGATAAACAACTTCGCCGCCAACCTGTGTATGCCATCGATTCTTCTCGCCGGTCGTCGCTTCAAAGTTTACTGTGTAACGATCCTCGCCTGAGTCTGCCTCTGGCGGACTTTCACCAAGCGAGTTGTTGGCGTTGAAATACCAACGCGTCATTTTCGTATTTGGAACTGGCCATGTGCTGGTGACTTTCCACTTCTCTTCACCGATTGTGAAGTAATACAGAAGTTTCTCCTTATCCAGTCCCGTGTCGATTCCCTTCAAGTAATGATCAAAAAAACGCAGAGTCTCAAATCCCCACATCACCCGTTCCGGTTGAGCAGGTTTGTATGGACTGGCATTTTGGCCGCCGCCGTGATTCCACGGTCCGATCACTCCACGCTGATAATTATTCAAGGTCATAAATGTCTTGATAACTGCATCTGCCGTGCTCGCGTCGAACCAACCACCCCAACTATTGATCGCGACACCTGACTTTTCGATTTGCGAGGCATAACTATGCAGGCTGAGCTCATCCAGTGACGACCCGAAAGTGCGATCATCTCTAGACGAAGTTGAGAGAGCTGCTGCGTAGACGTTCATGTTTTCAGAGCGACGCGCCGTGGCTTCTTTATAGAGTTTCTGATCCGTGTCGTCATCAACTAGTTTCACGCCGGCATTTGTGTCTAATTGTCGATTACCTTCATTCCACGATTTGATCACCCAATCAGTGAGAAGTCCACCTGGATACGGTGTCTCGGCGAACAGATCGAATTCATAGTGACGTGGCACCACCACCTTCACCGCCGGGTTCATCGAAGTTGCAAGCCACAGCGCTGTGTTGCCCGTGTAGGAATTGCCTGTAGCGCCAACTTTTCCATTCGACCAGGGCTGCGAAATGATCCAATTGACGACTTCGTTGTAGTCTTTAATTTCGTCCTGTGAAAACGGTGCTTTCCAGATGCCGTAAGAGGCGCCGGTTCCGCGAGCGTCTACGAGTACATGCGCGTAACCGTGTGAAGGGAAAAAGGGGTTGGCCTGCTCGCTCTGTTTGCCTCGCCAATAACGCGTCATCGTCATTAATGAAGGAATCTTTTCGTTTGCTTGAAGACCCTCAGGTAACACAAGAGTGACGGCGATCTTCACACCGTCTCGCATCGGTAGGTAGAAGGATTTTGATGTTGTCGCGTTGGAGCGCGGCTGAACATAACCCTTGTAACGCTTAGTTTCGACGTTCGCCGGGAGCCTAGAGAGGAGAAGGTTGACGTCACTCGATGTGTTGGTAGTTTGGGAACTGGTTGGAGATGAAACTAACGACAGCAGCAAGAACGATACTAAAGCTATTCTTTTCAACATGATTGCCTCTCGATCGATTCTTATGTTCCAGAGGACTGAACTTTCTAGCCGGGGATCCCCATGTCGGCGATCTAATTACGATCTAATAACACCGTGGATGTCTCATTCTACTCAGGTGCTGATTGACTTTTGACGACAAGAAATTGACGCTTTGTGCCATGCGGATGTTAACTGAAAGCGATGAGTGCGACGTTCACAATTCAAGCGAAGGCCATTGAAAAAATCATTAACTTCGCCACGCAGCAGGGCGTGCAGCCTTCTGATTTGTACGCCGCGGTGAATCTCAACGCCGCGGTATTACAGGATCCGGACAATCGGATTCCCTTTTCCCAACTTGTTTTGCTGTATGAAACAGCCGCGGAACTCACCGGCGACTCAAATTTCGGTCTGCATCTTGGGGAGATCGTCGATCCCAAGCTCTTCGATGTAGTCGGCTACTCAGCACTCAACAGTGCAACACTGGGCGAGGCATTCACGCGCGTAGCTCGCTACCATTCGGTGTGGACAGATGGAGCGATGTTTAAGGTCGAAGTCTCGGATCCGACTAGCGCCATCTTCTACCGGTACGTTGATGAGTCGATACTCTCACATCGACAGGACAGCGAGATGACATTTGCGAGCGTTGCGGCCCTATGTCGCGTTGCTGTTTATGAGGGTTGGACGCCGACGCTAGTAGAATTCAAGCACAGTGAACCTCAAGACATATCGGAACAGTTGCGCCTGTTCCGCTGTCCAATCACCTTCGGTGCGCCAGTAAATAAGCTCGTCTTTGATTCGAGCAGTTTGGACCTACCCATCGCAACCGCCGATCCCGGGCTGTGCAGAATGCTCGACCGACATGCGGAAGAGCTACTCGCGAAGTTCCCACCTCGCGATTCATTTATCTCCAACGCCCGAACAATCATCAGCAAGGAACTGAATGGCGGCAACGCGTCTCTCGAGCGTGTTGCGGCACAAATGGGTTTGAGTGCACGGACGCTACAGAGGAAGTTGCATGAACTTGGCACGTCCCACAACGATCTGGTGGATCAGATCCGGCACGAGCTCGCGAAACGATATCTTCGTGAGCGCGAGATGGCGATCTGTGAGGTCGCGTATCTGTTGGGATTCTCAGAACCGAGCTCTTTCCATAGAGCATTCAAACGTTGGACAGGCGTCACGCCAAAAGAATTTCGTGCGGAAAGATAGTTACCGGATCGCGCGGATCTGTTCGATCAATCCACTCAACTTTGCCGCCCAGGCTGCGAGATCAAAGTTTTGCGGATCGTCGTGACGGTCGCGAAAACCGAGATCAATTGGTGAGTGAAAGCTGGGAATCAACCATTTACCGGAACGCGCACTGGCCACGATGTAGATCAGCGCGAGTCGCTCAAGCTGAGCATCAGTGAATCCGGGAGTTGGCGCAATCGCATCGTTATCAAACCTCATTGATCGGTCGCGAATGCGTGGCTGGATGTTTTCGATATGGAGAAAAGCGGTCTTCTGATTTGGGTTGCACAAGCCGAACTTTGTTCCACTCGGCGGAGTGGAGGATTCGAAAACAACAGCGGTCGCAGATTGGCCCATGCGATTGATGTAGATGTGCGCAACTGGCCGTGTTACACGACGGGTTAGTGTGTTCGGTGCCCAGCTCGCGTCGTTGATATTCGCGGGAAACTCGGTCAGGTTTCCTAGAAAATCACTAGTGTCGTGAATCACAAAATACTTCGGCGTCGACAGCGATGCCGAAAGCGATCCACCCAGGTCGGCATCACTGATCGCCTTTGCAGCTAAGAAGGCTTTCAACTGATCGAGAGTTACTGTTGGTTGGGTGGACTGCCCGATTAATGTGTTGAGCGGTGGCGGTAATTCGGTCAAGGCAGCGCCGAGATTAGCGAATTTCCTGACGGGACGGAGAAGACACTTGGCCTGGGTAGCCGGCGCAGCGGTCAGATCACATCTGTCCGCGGCAGGGTTGAAGCTACCACACACAACCTGGCCAAAGACGCACAACGGCAGTGTAAGCATCGCAATAAAAGTGCTGAAAAAGCGATTCATCGTCCTGTTGAGCCTTGCCTCAAAAGTCGATTTCGGTGGTAACGAGTTTCGTGTTTAGTTCGTGTGAGTTCGTGGATCGTTTCTTTTGTCTATAAAAACAAGGACGATCCACGAAGTCACACGAACCAACTCCAACCAAAATACTTCCGACTCGAGCTAGATGTGACTTTCGAGGCAATGCCGTCCTGTGGAGACCACCACCCACTTGGTGAGTGGAGTGTTGATGTGCCTACAACACAAGTCATAAAACTCGACGCGCCGCGCAAATCGTTCCCATCTGTCACAAACTAGGCAGTAACACTGCTGGGACGCGGAGCTCTCCGAATGCTGACCGGTAACTGCGTCGCATAACCAACGCGCTCCAGCCGTTCGCGATCACGCTGCATGTCGCGATCGCTAGCCAGCCAGGTCAACACTTCTTTCAATACCCGCGCCGCGTCTGCATCAGGCGGCTCAATGATGCGGTAGTGCATCCAGCTACCGTCCCTGCGAGCACCGACGATTCCCGCCCGCCGCATGTACGCAAGGTGGCGACTGACTTTGGGTTGGCTAGTCTTGAGTATCTCCACAAAGAAACAGACGCATACCTCTTCGGTGCGCATCAGGTTTAAGAGCCGCAGCCGCGTGCGGTCAGCCAGCGCGCGAAAGAAAGCCTCTTTGTCGAAATTGCTGGTGGTTTTGCTCATTTCGGGAGCATCTTACCACATCCGCAGACATATGGATTGACATATGTCCTTCGGCGCCGAATCAGTTTCACAGAATGATCATCTGTTACCCGGTAGGTTAGGAAGGCTACCCCGCTCGACGCATACCACTCAGTACCAGCTGCCGCGAGGGTTCAGAATATCGTTGACTCATTCGCAGCCACGGTGTACGAATTAATCTCTCTATTCGCTTAAGAACTATTTGAGACTACCGACCAGAAAAATGTTCTACCGGCTCCTACCGCTATCAGTGCTTTGTCTGTTCGGTCTGGTAACACACGTCCAGAAGTCGTCAACGACCTCAGCTCAGGCACATCGCGTCGTCGCGGTCCGAAATGTGACTGTGATTCCGGCAACGGGCTCAGCACCGCTTCCCAATGCGACAGTCGTAATAGAAGGCGAACGTATAACCGCAATTGGTCCAACCGCGAAAATAGTCATCCCAAAAGGCGCGCGCGTCATCGATGGCACAGGTAAGTTTCTGCTTCCCGGCTTTATTGAAATGCACGCTCACCTGTCAAAAACGCGCGCGTCATCACTCGGTCTATTCGTTGCGAACGGGACAACCACTGTTCGCGATATGGGCGGAGATCATGAAGAGTTGCTGCGTTGGCGACGTGAAGTGCGTGCGGGTTCCCGACTTGGACCACGCATCCTCATGGCCGGTCCTTATCTTGAGGCAGCGCGAAATATAGAGCGCATGCGTAAAGACCCGCCATCGGAGAGAGTCGAACCGTTTGAACGGACACGAATCGGCGTCGGATCACCTGACGAAGCGCGCCGCATCGTCGCTGAGCTCGCCAAGCGTGAGATCGACTTCCTGAAGATTCGAACCGTGCAGGATCGCGAAACTTACCTGGCACTCAACAAGGCAGCGGACGAGCAAGGAATTAAGCTTGTGGGCCATGTCACGGGGATTCCGCCAGAGGTCGTGCTTACGTCAGGTCAAGACGGTGTAGAACATGCGTTCTATCCATCGCTTGAAAGTAAAAACAAAGACGAGCGGCTGGCCGTGTGGCGGAAGTTCGCTGAGCGCGGAATCGTTGTTGTACCTACATTGGTTTCGATTTTTGAAGGTACGTTTCCACCGACTGATAAGCTGCGCGCGATCGTTGAAGACGAGAAGGGACAAATCGATCCGCGCCGGCAGTACCTCGCGAAATATCTGGTGCTCGATTGGCGCGAACAGGTACTTGAAGCTACCGACGAGCGCCGACAGGCTCTGCGCAGGATTTGGGACGAGACGGTTCGTCGAGATTTCCGCGAAATGCATGAGGCAGGAGTCGATTTGCTCGTCGGCTCGGATGCAGCTGTGCTAAATATTTTTCCTGGGTATTCGCTTCATGACGAGATGGCTTTGTTTGTCAGTGAACTTGGGATGACACCGGCTGAGGTGATCGAACGCGCTACGCGACGCTCGGCGAAGTTTCTCGGGATTGCCGATCAGACCGGGACAGTTGAACAGGGCAAGATTGCAGACTTAGTTTTACTTGATGCGAATCCACTCGACGACATTCGCAACACGAAACGGATCTCGGCTGTTATCCTTCGCGGCACGCTCTACGATCAGAAGGGGATAAAAAAGATCCTGGCAGATGTACGCACTGCTCCCGATATCCGTATCGACGATTGGGGTCGAACATCAGCGACGCGCACTCGATAGACTCTCGACGCTCAACCTGCCAGAAACTGCGCCACCAAATGTCCGATATGCTTCAGAGGCTCTTCAGCTTGTCGTCGTGGTTCCGCTTGACTCACGCAGTGGCAAAGACGTCAACGTGCAAAAGATGAACACCTAAAGATTTATATGGAGATTCGAGCCATGATGAAGCTCATTCAGGGACCGATTCTCGGGCAAGTGATCACTCCGCAACTTGAGCGGGGGTGAACCGCCCTTCCCGACTACATTTGTGTGCGCTTGAGTTTTTTCACCGAGGTAGAGTGTTCATCTTTTGCACGTCGCCTTGTTTCAGTGAAAGCACTTTGACCACCGCATTGAAGGATGCCAGACCTCAACGACAAGCTAAAAAAGTGTATCGGACATTCATTGAGCCCTCAGTGCATCGAGATCGTTCCCATCTGCACGACTTCGAAGTTTGATCCGGCGATCGTCTTTTCTCGTTTTGCGGCAAAGCGAGGCTAAGCAGATTGTGAAAGAGGATGGCGGAGGGGACAGGACTCGAACCTGCATAGCCTTTCGGCCGGCGGTTTTCAAGACCGCTGCACTACCATTATGCGACCCCTCCGCATCGTGGCAAGGATGAATATATCTCACTCAAAGTTGGCCGACAAACAGGAGCAAGAGCAGCAGCCAGGGCGGGAGCGGCATGAAGGCCTGGCATGCGGTAAGTTGGTTAGAAACTTATCGCCAATCTGAACTCCGTTTATCTGCGAAAATCTGCCGCCCACTTTTCTGTCCCTGTTTGCCAACGATAACGGAAACGTGCACGATCAGAGTTGCGTACAAAGATTTAAGGACAAACCATCAATATCAACACACGACATGCGCGTCACGATCGGGCAAATCAACACCATCAACGGCGACTTCGAACGCAACACCGCCAGCATTATTCGAGCAATTGAACAAGGCAAGGCTGAACACTCAGAGCTGGTTGTTCTGCCTGAAACTGCAATCCAGGGTTATACGTCGCTTGATTGGTTTCTCGATCGTGACGTTGAGCGGTGCGCCTTGCAACCGCTGGAAAAAATCATTGGAGCAACTGAAGGCATAACGGCCGTTGTTGGAACTATCAGACCGTCGGAGTTAACAACCGGTCGAAGGCTATTCAACTCAGCAGCGATCATTCGCAATCGCAAGTTGATTGGCTTCGCAGATAAAACGCTCCTGCCTGAGTACGACGTGTTTGACGATCCACGCTATTTCCAACCGGCCTCCGAGAGACACCTCTACCAGCTTCAAGATCAAAAGCTGGGCGTTGCAGTTTGCGAAGACTTCTGGAACGACAAGACTTTTTGGCGCGAACGTTTGTACACAAATGATCCCGCCGACGAGTTGATCGAAATGGGCGCAGACATTCTCGTGTCGATCAATGCCTCGCCTTTCAACAAGGCAAAGATGGCGCAGCGTTGCGCGATGGTCTCGCACCGCGCCCAGGCTGCTAACTTGCCAATCGTCTTTGTGAACCTCGTCGGCGGCAACGATGGAATTATTTTCGACGGTGCGAGTATCGTCGCTGACTGTCGCGGCAAGATTATTCTGCAAGCGCCACCGTTTCAGGAGTTCATCGGTACCGTTGATCTTGATTGCGACGTCGCGGACGAACGATGCCTGCCCGGCGACGACATTGCAACCGTTCATCAGGCACTCGTGCTGGGCATTCACGACTACGCGCGCAAGAATGGTTTCAAGACCGCTGTGCTGGGCCTGTCAGGCGGCATCGACTCTGCGGTCGTCGCAACGCTGGCGTGCGAAGCCATCGGCGCAGAAAACGTGTTGGCGGTAATGATGCCGTCTCCGTATTCATCGCACTCGAGCATCGACGACTCTGTCGAACTCGCGGAGCGTCTGGGTATGAAGATTATCGAGCATCCGATTACGGCAGCGTTTTCTACGTTGCGCGAGCAGCTACAACTGCCCGCCCCATCGAAAGACACGAAGTCGACGGCGGCGGAGAACTTGCAGAGCCGATTACGCGGAAACATCTTGATGACGATCTCAAACGCCGAAGGCCGTTTGCTCCTATCGACCGGAAACAAATCCGAACTTGCGCTGGGCTATTGCACACTCTACGGCGACACTAATGGTGGACTCGCGGTCATCGGTGACGTCTTGAAAACTGAAATTTACGCGTTAGCGAATGAGATCAACCTGAATGGTGAGATTATTCCGCACGCGATCATCGAGAAGCGACCCTCAGCAGAACTCGCTCCCGATCAGTTCGACGACCAGTCGCTACCGCCTTACCACGTGCTGGATCCCATTCTTCGTTTGTACTTTGAACAGAAAGCAACTGCGAAAGACATCGTTGCGGCTGGCTACGAACGCGAACTTGTTTACGACATTCTGAATCGTGTGGAGTCGCCTGTAAATGAATTCAAGCGACGGCAGTTGCCGCCTACGTTGATCATCTCGCGAAACGCGATCGGCATCGGCAGGCGCCGCCCGGTCACACATCACTACAAGCGCGAACAATTGGATTGCTGAAAGACTTAGACAGGATTAACAGGATTGACAGGATAAACTGAAGATAGATGATAAAGCCTTCTGCTTTCTGCCTTCTGATTTTCGCTTTTCGCGCCTTGCTTATTCCGTCGCGTCTGACGCAATATGACCTTCTGCCCCATGATCCCAGTCCTAGATCAATCACTATCATGAAAACCAAAACAATTATTTCGCACTGTATTGGCTTCACGCTTTCGATTTTCATCGTTGCTCTTACGCTCGCCCAAGCGCAGCAGCCGGAAGTAAAACTCTCGGAGGGAGAAACCAAGGCACTTAACGCACTGAATGCGCTTACGGATCCAGCTGCGAAGCTCAAAGCTGTAGAAGAGTTCATTAAGAAGTATCCCAAGACACCTGTTCGGGTTCAGCTTGCTGATGCTACTGGCGCCGAAATCGCGAAACTGAACGACCCCGCGCAGGCCGTTGCGTTGGCAGAAGCTGCTCAAAAGATCTTCACCGGTCCTGAAGAACAGGAAAGCATTCTCGGCGTGTTACTCGACTCTTACGTCGCAGCCGGACGTTCAGAGGATGCATTTCGTGTCGGAGCTGAGATTCTTTCGAAAAACCCCGATGAAGTTCATACGCACGTTCAATTAGCGTTTGCCGGTGCGAATGAAGTGAAGAAACAGAATGCGAAGTATGTGAAGTCGGCGCTGCAATCGAGTGTCAAAGCCATCGCCCTGATCGAGGCCGACAAAAAACCCGCAAGAATGGATGCAGCTAACTGGGCAAGCCACAAAGCACTGTTACCTCAGCTGTATCATCAGGCGTCGATTCTTAGCCTGGTCGAAGGGAATCTAGCCGACGCTCACACGCAAGCAACAAAGTCGACCGCACTCAATCCCAACGATCCGACAAGCTTCGCGCTGTTGGGAATGGTGATTAATAACGACTATATGAAGTTAGCCGCGAGCTACAAGACGATGCCGGAAGGTGCTGATAAAACGGCGACTTTGAAAAAGCTGGAAGGGTTAATCGACGAGATCATCGATGCCTACGCTCATGCAGTCGCGCTGGCGGCTGGTAAACCTGAACATGAAGCGATGAGGCAACAGCTGACGACGGACCTCACAAGCTACTACAAGTTTCGTCACAACAATTCCACCGACGGTATGCAGCAACTAATCGATAAATACAAACCGAAACCATAGACATTGCCGATTGCCGATTGAAAGCTCTCCACGCTACCTAATATGTCAGATTGAACTTAATTGCCACTGGCAAGACTTCAATCGGCAATTGGCAATCGGCAATCAGCAATAATCTCAGGCATAGCTCGCATACACCGACTTCACCTTCTCCAGCAGCTCTCTTCGATCCACGACGTAGTACAGTTTGAGACTGCCGCTACCTGCAACTTCATCAACAAGCTGGTCCAGTATTTCAAACTGATCTGTCGTCGAAATCCCGTGTGAAATCAGATAACCGCCGCGGCGGATGCGGCGAATCAACTCCTGCAGCGTCAAACGACCTTCAAGCGTTCGTCCTCCGTGCTCCTGCGAACGACTAACGAGGTACTGAACCAGCAACACCTCGTTGTAAAGATCCGGTGCAAGGAAAATACGATTGCCATCCAGTTCCCAGCCTTCTGAGATTCGAGACGATGGCCGCACCGCTCGCGAGTCTTTGAATACAGCCTCCCATTCCGTTTTGGGTTCGCGTCGCTCGAGGTAGGCGCGCGTCGACTCGTTCAACCAAACAGGCTTTGAGAAGTCCAAAGAAATTCGCAGCGTATCGAGCCACTCAAAGAACGCTTCACGGCGATTCGACTTTAATTCGAGCACTTGAAAGCGCTCGCCTTTCTTCTGCAGCGACTTGAACAAGGCGCGACGAGGCGCGTCTGTAGTCTTGCCACCTTCGATCGCAAACGTATCGAGGCGGGCGTGCCAACGTTTTGCCGCATCGCAGTACGGACAGCGTGGATGTTTTTCGTTGCTATCGAAGAAGGGACGAACCGCCGTGCGCGACGTTAATTCCTTTATGGACGGTGCGTAGCGTTTGATTTCCGAATAAGCGGATCGAGGAGCCAGTCCAAACTGTTTAGTGAAGATGTCGAAGATGCAGGCCAGACAAACTAACGTCGTGTACTCAGTGACTGTTCCGGGGGGAAAGTCGCTGAAGTCGAGTTGACGAGTTTGGGGTGCCATGGTTCCCGTCTGTAATTCGTGAGTTCAAGCATGGATCTGCATTAGTGGAACCAGCGCTGGTTGCAATTCCGGGTCGGTATGGCCAACCGCGAGATCCAGTTCTGCTTCAACGTCCCCTGTAGCCGAGGTCAGTCGTTGAAAGTCGAACAACTTGTGATCGAGCAGATGAGTTGGAATAACATGACCGGTGGCGGTGAGCATTGATGATCGGACGTGTGGAATTTCCTTCTCCAGATCCGCGATGAGCTGCTTCATGCGCGCTCGCTTGAGATTGTCTTGTGAGCCGCAAAGATCACACGGGATGATTGGAAAGTCTCTCATCGCGGCATACTCAGTAATATCCGACTCCGAGCAATAAGCCAGGGGACGAATGATCGTGTTACGTCCATCCTTGGACCGCAACTTTGGAGGCATCGCCTTGAGTGTTCCGACGTAAAAGAGATTGAGTAACAGAGTAGTGATGATGTCGTCGGCGTGATGGCCCAGCGCAATCTTGTTGCAGCGTTCTTCGATGGCGATCTTGTAGAGAATCCCACGCCGCAATCTTGAACAAACCGCGCAGAAGGTTTTGCCTTCGGGCACCAGTCGCTTAACGATCGAATACGTATCGCGCTCTACAATGCGAAACGGTACGCCTCGACCACTCAAGTAATCGGGAAGCACTGCAGCGGGAAAACCGGGCTGCTTCTGGTCAAGATTGACGACCAGTATTTCAAAATGAACCGGCGCACGACGCTGAACATCGACCAGAAGGTCCAACAGCGTGTGACTGTCTTTTCCGCCCGAAAGGCACACCATCAAACGGTCGCCGTCTTCGATCATTCCGAAGTCAAAGATGGCATCACCCATCTTTCGCAAAAGCTGTGTTTTAACCCGCGACTCGGTCTTCATAACTTAGTTCGACGCGCCATTAAATTAGCGGGCTTTCGGGATGGGCGGCACCCTCAAAGGCGACATCATCGCACGCGAACATGCGGAGCTTGGTCCAGCTCGAGCACCCGTAATCCATGAAAGCGAGTGATTGGACAGGATTGAAGATCAGGTACCGGTCTTTGGGCCGGCCGCTGCACCGCCGCCACCATCTAGATTACCTTTGGGACCGGCGTTGCGTGTGATCTCGCGGATGTTTCCGTAAACGATCACTTCCGGTTTGTGGTAAGGCTTTTTAGTATCCTGTCCCGTTACCTGTTCAGCGGCTTCAGGTTTACGTTCCATGCATTGTCTCCATCTTCGACTGGGAGTTTGTAAGCCAATAGTTCAACGCGAACACTCGAAGACTTGCCCAGAGCGCGTCGGAAGTTCTTTCTTCCGCAACTGGTCGTCGACGATTCAAGTTAACAAAAGCTCTGAGCTGCGGACTGACTTCAAAACTGTCGAGCCATCTTACACTAGCGCGCTGCACCAATTGAACGGCGGGATCGTCCTTGAGACCTGTTTTTGGTCGATTGAGTACGGCCGTCGGCAGTTTATTCGACATCGCACGCCGAAGAATGTGCTTGTTGACGCACCATGGTTTTGTCGGAATAGCTAAGAGATATTCGATCAGTCGAATGTCGAGAAACGGATGACGCACGTCTAAATTCAGCTTGGTGGCGCCGCGGTCGTATCCTTCGAAGAGCGAGGTCCAGATCTTTGAGTTGAGGGTACGCATCGCGGCCGGTCTTTTACCTGCATCGACACGATTGGACCAGAATTGTTCCCAGCGTTCCTGGAGATTTGTCTGCTTCGCGAATGACTCATCGACCCATTCAGGTAACAAATCCGCGCTGCGAAGCATCCGTCTAATCCGCGTCTTGATTCTGAAACTTGCCGGTTCTGGTTCGTGCATCAGTGCGTCGCCGTCGTAACCAGTGAGTGCAACTGAACTGAACTCGGCACACAGTCGCAACAGATCATTGAACTGCCCGGTCAGAGCCGACACTAGAAACGGTTCGGGTTGGTCCATCTCGCCGTCAAACAACGAATACCGATCGGCATTCAGATGCGTAACCGGAATGCCGAGATGTTCCCCTGCCAGGGTGGAATAGTGACGCTCTTCATCGGGAATCAACTTGTCGTATACGACCGTGAAACCTGCTACGCTCGTGTGTTCGCATGCGATAGCGGCGAGACTGGTCGAGTCCAGACCGCCGCTCATCGAGATTGCTACGCGATCCGTGCGCAGACGATCTTTAACCGCACGCGAAAAAAGTTCTGAAAAACGTTCGACGTACGACTCACTATCGCGAAAACGCACTTCCGCGGGTAGCGACGGTGTCCAATAGCAGCGAACCTTAATTTCGTTGTTCGCAACAGTAAGCGTGTGTCCCGGCGGCAGGCGTTGAATGTCTCCGAAAATCGTGGTCGAGTTGTCCTGGTTCACACCAAACAACAGATAGTCGCCGACCGCAATCTCGTTCAGCGTGTTTGATACACCACGTAACTCATTCAACGTACTACTGAAATTAAAATTGCCGTCAACGTGTGTGTAGAAAAACGGCTTGACGCCGAAGTGATCGCGGGCGCAAAAAAGTTGCTGGCCATCCGAGATCGCAAAGGCGAAATCACCGATCAGGTATTTGACGCAGTCTGTGCCCCAGGCTTCGTAGGCATGAAGGATCAATTCCTCGTCGGTTATGGATTCGTTTGCGGTGAGCCCTAGCTTGTGAATTAATTCTTGGCGACCGTCGATGCGAGCGTTTGCTTTAAGCTGCAGATTTTCACGGATTGACACGGATCAGAATTCCTTGCTTAACGAGGTTCCCAACCAGTTCCAGCAGGTCCTGACTTAAGACCCGGCATCAACGTCGTATTCTCCGGATGAGAATGCCATGTTAGCGGCGGTATTTACAATCGGAGTCGTGCACGTATTCGTCATGAGGTTAAATCCTCTAAATCTTCAGGGCGTGTGACAGTTACAGTATTCAACAAAGCGGGGCCCTTCGTCGGCGGCATCGCGCGAGTCTATGTGCAAGGGGAAGAAGCTCGTCCAACGATTACGGATACATTAACAAGACTGGGCAATTTATTCGGCGATCAAATTAATAGCCAAGGTTCATCAGTCCGCTAAAAGTGCTTGCTGATCAAAATAGCTTGTGGTACTTTGCAGCGCACTTTTTCGCGATAGCGCGTCAAACCTACTGACCGTTCCAATCCAGTCAGGTTGAAACGCGATTCTTCCCACATTCCATTTTTAGATCCAGGCGGGGCTGAGCAGCAGTCTCTTCGGAGAGTTTCAGTGCTCGACGTCAAGAGAAAACCGGCCATCCACAGTCAAGCGTCGACGGCGCGCAGTCACGTCGCACATACTGCTACGTCTGCTTCAGCGGCCGCGGCGGCTGTAGCGAAAACACCTGAGGTGGTCCACCAGCCTCCTACCGTTCCTGTTACGGAGATCAGAGAGTTTCAAGCAAAGCTGCCGGTCATCACGGGGGAGATTCACTTCAAAGGCGAGCTTCCGGTTGATGGAGTTTTGAGCGGACAGATTGGCGCGAGCAGTAGTCTAATTGTGAAGCAGAGGTCATCGGCTTCATTTGCGACGCATCCAGAACTTAACGGTAGGATCACTTTCAAAAATATGGTTCGAGTGAACGGACATATTGCCGGTACAATTTACTCGAAGACAGGAACGCTGATTGTTGATACGAGTGCGCTCGTTGAAGCGAATGTCGACGTAGGAGTCGCTGTCGTAGGCGGAACGATCAAAGGCGACATTATCGCACGCGAGCGTGTGGAACTTGGTCCAGCATCGAAGATCTACGGAAATATCTGGACTCGTTCACTTGTGATCAAAGACGGTGCGATCTTCGAAGGTGTGTGCCGGATGATCGAAGAGATCGAGAAGGCAAGTTAGGCCCACTGATGCTCGACATCTTGATCAGAGGTTACCAATAGTAACGCCTTCATTAATCGTGTAGGATGGTTCCGTCTTCGAACCGTGCTCGTTTCTGGAGCCCGGAAACTGTGCTGCGGATGCGTTGAAGTTGAACGCATCGACACCAAATAGCATCCAGTTTTGGGTGTCAGGATTATAATTTGGTTACAACCCTAGACAGCTACGACTAACATTGACTATCATGAAGCTCCGCGTAAGGCGGTTAGATCACGCTGAAGCCTTGGTCGTCAGACCGAGTACAATCCACAAACAAAAGGCAAGCGCGTCGTTTTGTTGCTTTATGTCCCGACGGCACCGGTGACTAAACATCTCGCGCCCCCAATTTACGGAGGTAATCAATGCTCAGGATAGGCAAGAACCCCAAGGAACAGGAAGACCACGACAACTCCAGCCAAAAGGCTGAGGTTCCAGATTATTCAACCACCAGAAACTACTCCTATCAGGGGACTACGACCGCGGAAGCCAAACCAGCCGCCGAAGGTGCGGGGCCCGCTTCTTCACGGGCGATGACAGAGAGCGAGACTCTGGCGCGAGATATCAAGGAAGGGACACTAAGTGGCTTCGTTGGTGGTGGCACCGTTGTGACCGGCGAGGCAAACTTCAAAGCCATGATGAGAGTCGACGGACATCTTTCGGGTCGCGTCAGCTCCAGCAGCGGCACGTTGATCGTAGGCGCGAATGGTAAAGTTGATGCCAACATTGAAGTTGCCGTCGCCGTCATCCATGGAACGATCAATGGCGACATCATCGCGACTCAACGTCTTGAGTTAGGTCGGGCCGCGAAAGTGAATGGCAACATTCAAACGCCGTCGCTCATTATCGAACAAGGCGCAGTGTTCGAAGGCAGCTGTAAGATGCTCCAAATGTCAGCAGCTGCGGACAAGAATAAGAAGGAAAAGAAGATGGAAGACCAACCACTTGATACGTCGAAGATGCAACCGATCGCAGCCGACAGTGGCAAGCGCGCAGAAGTTGCCAACGTTTCCAGCGTGGTCAGCTAGGTTTCCCAAACAGATTCGATTTGATGAGGCGCTTCGCTGGTAAATCAGCGAAGCGCCTTTAGTTTTTTTGGCTAAGGACAGAGGGCTTCGAGACTTTGATTGCTTTGTAGTGAATCGCAGTAATTATCACTTGGGGTAGAAGCTGTGAAAAATGAATAGACAGGGTTAAAAATCTAAGATCCCACCAGCTTTAGCGGCGATCGCGGTAGGCATCCAACTTCTGTAGTATCCACGGAGATGAATTCATTGAATAGTCGACGACAACGTCACGCCGTAAAGACCCCATCTATCTTCCGACTCACTCTTACTGCGTTCCTGTTTACCAATGCAGTTCTGGCAATAGGACAAAATCGACTATCTTCGCCGTGGAAAGAACTCGTCCCGCGATCCGTCCAACTTCAAATCCTGCAGGCTGAGGACAAACGTCAATGGGACGAAACTCTTTCAAAGCTGCTTTCGGACCCGAACGCGTCCGTTCGAGCGCGTGTAGCTCTCGCAGCCGGCAGGATCGGAAGTGATCAGGCTGTAACTCCGCTGTCGTCTCTATTGAAAGACGACAAAGAGGAGGGCGTGAGGGCGATGGCTGCATTCGCAATCGGCGAAATCGAAGCAGCCAGTGGCGCCCTGCCATTGATTGAAGCCAGCAGGAACCGCAAGGAAACACCGGAGGTTCGTCGACGCGCGATTGAAGGGATTGGGAAGATTGCTGCGGCCTTGCCTCGCGAACAAGAAGCGCGGGCACGTGAGCTGGGAGCCATTGTTTTGGAGAATTTGCGCGTCGAAGGTGAACGATCGGCGCCGGATTCTGAAACGATCTTGCTCGGGTTGACGGCTGCGTTGCGCTCGAGACCTCCGAACGCGGGCCCAGTGATCGCCGATTTCCTACATCATGCGGATTCGCGAGTTCGGGCAGACGCCGCAAACGTCCTCGCCAGACTGCGACTGAAGGATGCAAACAAGGATTTGGCGTTGCTGTTGACTAGCGACTTGGACCCAATCGTCCGGGCCAATGCCGCGCGCGTGTTAGGAGCCACTGAAGAGAAGTCGGCTTCAGCCACACTACTCGATCGAGCACTAAACGATAGCGACTCCCGAGTCAGAGTCAGCTCCATCAGAGCGCTCGCGACAGTTAAGGATCCAAATGCTGCCGAGCCTCTACTGCAACGAGCAGTGACGCTACTCGACGAACAACGTAAGCAGCAGAAGGCCGGCACGAAGAATCCTCCTGTGCAGAATGAACTGTTGGAGCTCGCAACGACATTGGGTCGATTACTACCGCTGCAGGCCGAACAGAATCAGATCGTTTACGCATTCTTCTTGAACCTGGGTGAGTTGGTGCAGCCTTTCGCACCGGAGATCGAGACGGCATACGTGCGAGTATTACCGGAAACATATCTTTCAAAGTATGGAAGTGAGGTTGCAGCAAGACAACCACAACCGCTCCATTGGCGATCAGCAGTAAGCATTGCACAGGCACTTCGCGAGGTCGCTACGCTTCCAAACACAGTTCCGAATCATAACGAGTTGAAAGCCAAAGCGGGGCTCCTGCTGCGCGACTTACTCGATAACAGCTCAGGCAAGCTTACGGTGATGAAGAATCTCCATCCGGAGTATGCGATTCCCGAGATTCTGCGAGCTCTCGCAGCATTTAAGCCGAACGATCTCGGCGACCTGGCCCTAAAGTATTTGTCGCATGAAGATGTCGTTGTCCGATCAACCGCAGCGGATTTGATTGGTGACCTGCCTCCATCAGATGCAAACACCCGTTCACTAATCACAGCGCTGGCACAAACGAAAAGCGATGCCTTGAATGATGCTGCACTTTCGATCCTCGACTCACTGGGCAAGCAGAAAACAAGCGCCGCCAACGAAGGGATCAAAAGCGCACTGCAGTCGGCAGATCCTCTGATCCGCCAACGAGCAGTGGCGCTGCTTAAGACAAACGGTGTCGGCGATTTTGCCGCAAGTATCGGGACTGTGAAGACGTCAAATACGAAAGTCGACTACCTGCGAGCGCTAAGTCGTTCAGATCGATCCGTCCGGGCGATAGTGACTACCTCAAAGGGTTCGTTTACTATTGAACTCCTCCCCAGTGAAGCCCCATTGACAGTCGATAACTTCATTCGCCTCGCGCAGCGTGGCTACTTCCGGGGCATAACCATTCATCGCGTAGTGCCAAACTTCGTGATTCAGGATGGGGATCCTCGCGGTGACGGAAACGGCGGGCCCGGTTATCAGATCCGCTGCGAAATCAATCAGCTACCGTATGAACGCGCCTCAGTTGGTATGGCACTTTCAGGCAAAGACACCGGCGGATCGCAATGGTTCGTCACGCATTCGCGGCAACCTCATCTGGACGGTGGCTACACTATATTCGGAAGAGTGATGTCAGGCATGGACGTCGTCGACAATATTGTTCGGGGCGATGTAATCCAATCGATAACGATCCGAGAGAAGTAAAGAGAAGTGAACTATCACCAGCAATCACGCTACCTCAGATTCAACGGCATGGAGCTCGTTTTCATAACGACGCTCGTAGTGTTGGCGATTGCTGCTTCAATCGACGCGCAGCCGGCGAATGGTCAATCGAACCAGTCGGCCGAAAAGCCAAACCGTTCTCTATACAAAATTGATCTCGATATCGACTTCGACAAGCTCTCCTACACTGGCCTTCAACGCCTGCGCTGGTTCAACAATAACGACAAGCCCACATCCGTTCTGTATTTCCATCTTTATCCTAATCTCCGGAGTGAGCAACAGCCACCACCAACGGCTGCCACTACGACTCTTGAGCCCGATGAGCCGCGCCTGGAAATCGTCTCTGTCCGCTCAGCGGCTTCCGAGTTATCGCTGTCCTTTGGCCTCGAGGATCAGGGAACAATTCTGCGCGTGAACTTAAGAGAAGCGGTTCTTCCCGAGGGATGGGCCGACATCGAGATCAAGTTTAAGGGCAGCGTCCCGGAAATTGATCCGGATGAAACAAGCTTGACCACGCACGTGGTCAAACAAGTGAGTGCCGCGTTGCGCAGTGAGCGAGAGATGCGTCGCGCGCGTGACATCAACTTCCGTTGTCGTGGCGTCATGCTGTTGGCCACTTCTTATCCGATGCTTGTTGTGCGTGACGGTGACGAGTGGCGACGAAAGGTTGAGGCTTCCGTCGGCGACATGGTATTCAACGAAGTGGCGGATTACGAGGTAAGTGTTACGACAGCACCGGGCGTGGATGTGTTCACGTCAGCACCCGGAGCAACGAAACCGGATCGGCAAACAAAAACGTTCAGCGGGAACGGACTCCGCGAGTTTGCGATCCTCGTAGGCAAGGGGCTACGGAGTGAGCACACAGAAGTTAGCGGCGTCAAAATTACGTCGATCTATCAGCCCGACCACGAGCGAGTTGGCAAACGAGCTCTTACTATTGCGGCGAACGCTCTTCGCGTGTTTACCAAGGCGTTCGGCCCGTTGCCCCTTAAATCAATTACGGTGGCAGAAGCACCACTCGTCGCCGGTTTAGGAAGCACGGAGTTTTCCGGCTTCAATGTCATCGCGAGTGCGTTTTATGTCGATTTTGATTCTCCTGCGGTGCGTAATCTTCCCGAGCTGATTCGCGAACAACGGCCTTCAGTTGAAGAAAGTTTGGAATGGACAGTGGGTTACCTGGTCGCGAACCAGTGGTGGGGCTCAGCTGTTGGTAACGATCCAGCGCGAGAGCCGGTGCTCGATGAAGCACTGTCATGCTGGTCGTCACTGCTCTACTACCGGAGCACTTATGGGAAAGAGAAAGCCGATGCTGTTTTGGACGATCAAGTCCGCGGAGTTTATCGCCTCTATCGAACATTCGGTGGAGACGACATGGACGCCAACCGACCATCACGCGATTACCGCAACACGTTCCAGTATGCGGCGATTGTCACCGCCAAAGGCGCACTGATGTTTGTAGAGCTGCAGGACACGCTCGGTGAAGACAAAGTACTGGCAGCATTGCGGAATTATTATCAAGCCAATCTTTTTGAGATCGCGCAGCTCGACGATTTGCGGAGCGCACTCGTCGCGGAAGCGCCAGTTGAACAAAGACGAATGGTCGGGCGTACATTTACCCGCTGGCTGTCATCTAAGCGCGGCGATGAGGATATCGGCCCGCCGGATTCTCAGCTGGCAGAGACCCTAGGGATCGCGGTGCCGCCGGCGACGCGTCCGAGGTCAAGCGACAAGAACGCATTTACAGCGCTGGGACGCGTCGGCAAGTTCTTTTGGCAGCAGATGACTCGGATTCGTTGAGATGAACGTGTTGAATTACAGCGAAAGGTCGTTCGGTTCACGGCAGCTTGCCCGGTCGTCAAATGTTGACATCAGTCTCGAGCGGCTTAGCTGGCTAATGGACGATCTGATTCGGATACCTGGCCTCGGTTGGCGATTTGGTCTGGATGCTTTGATCGGACTGATTCCGTGGTTTGGCGACACAGCGACTTCGCTGGTCTCGTTCTACATCCTGGTTGCAGCAGTTCGCTATCGCGTTCCCAAAATCACAATTATGCGCATGGCGGTCAATATTGCGCTTGATTACGTTCTTGGATCGTTACCATTTGTAGGTGATTTGTTTGATGCCTGGTGGAAATCGAATCAGAAGAATGTTGCCCTCCTAAAACAGAGGGCAACGGTCGAAGGCGAAGCAGCGCGCGAAGGCCGACTCAGCGATTGGATTTTCGTCGGCGCGATTATCTTCGGTCTTATCGGCCTCGCCGGCGGCAGTGCTGTTGTGAGTTTCTATCTGTTCCTGCAGATCTTCCGATAAGCTCGCTGGAGGTAATCAGGTAGCAACCGGATCGGCGGGTGCCAGCACTCGCTCGATTGCAGATTTCAACATATCGAGCCCGCGTTCACCCGCAGCGAAACTCTTTAACTTCCCTTCAGCGTCGAACAAATAGTAAGCGGGAACAAACCCCTGATCGTTTTGAAAGGCTTCGCGCAACTTGTGCTCGTTGTCGATTGCGCACGGTTCGCTGATGTTGTATTTCGAAATTAGATCGCGAACAGTCTCGACGTCCGTATCTGACTCATAGCGCGGCATGTGAACGGCAATGACGCGCAACCCCTGATCGCGTTTTTCATCCCGCCACTCAGCCACCCGCGGAAGATTGTCTTTACAGATTCCACAACTCGAAGCCCAGAAATGAACCAACGTAGGACGATTCTTCGTTTCGGCTTCTGCGTGCGCCTGAGTGCCGCCAAACCATTCCGTCGCTCCTTCGAATGACGGTAATGGCGTTCCAATTCTCATCGGCATAGTTCTGTTCCTAACTCAGTTTGCTCTGGTTGTTTTCAGGTTGGTACTCGATGGCTATGCCCTAAAAAGTCATGTCTGCCGGACTCAGTACCATCGGCGATAGCCGATGGCCCGGCGATACTTGGGCCGTTTGTTACCGCAAACGGTACTGATTACCAGCGCGCATGACTTTTGGGCGAGCCCCGCTCAATTACGAATTCAGCGTCTTCTGACCTGGCTTCCATTCGGCCTGGCAAAGCCCGCCAGTTTGAAGGGCCTGAATCACGCGCAGTGTCTCTTCAGCTGAACGTCCAACGTTCAGGTCATGGACCACTTTGTAGCGCAGGATTCCCTCCGGGTCGATTACAAACAGACCGCGCAGAGCGATGCCGCGGTTTTCGATTAACACACCGTAGTCGCTGGCTACTTTCTTCGTTGCGTCAGCTGCTAGCGGGTATTTGAGTCCTTCGACGCCGCCCTTATCACGTGGCGTATTCAACCAGGCGCGATGCGAATAAACGGAATCGGTTGAAATGCCGATGATCTCCGCACCGATGTCCTGAAAATCCTGATAGCGATCGCTAAAGGTCGTCAGTTCAGTTGGACACACAAATGTGAAGTCCAACGGATAAAAAACCATTACCACCCACTTGCCTCGGTAATCAGAAAGCTTCACTGGCTCGTTGAGCTTCTCAATGTTCTTCGTTGAGGCCATCTCGAAATCAGGCGCCGGCTGGCCGACCATCGCCTTCTCTTGTGCTACTGCTGTTGCTGCTGCTGTCATGTATCCTCCGTTAGTTTGAATTATTACTTGTACTTTTTGTTTCCGTAATCGCCACCTTCCGCGCAATCAGGACATATCCCTCGCAACGTCAGGTGGACAGATTCAGGTTTGAAGCGGGATTTGCGCGCCGCCGCTCCTATTAATTTGGCTGCCTGCGGCAGGTCGAAATCGACCAGGCTGCCGCATCCAGTGCAGATTGCGTGATCGTGTCGATCTGTCTCGCGATCGTAGCGGCTGGCGCTGTCGCCAAAACTTATTTCGTGTACGAGTCCGGCATCTTTCAAATAGCGCAGAGAGTTGTAGACGGTGGCATAGCTAATCGTAGGCAAGCGCTTGCGGGCCGCCTCAAAAATTTCGCTGGCAGTGGGGTGGTCTTCGCGCTCAAGGATCACCTGGAACACTGCCTCCCTTTGTGGGGTCAGCTTGTGCCCGCCCGCCGCGTCACTCTTCTTTGCTGTCTTCACTCTAGACTTAGACTAATTCTAAATCCGTGAGTTGTCAAGCCGGTGCAATTCAGTTCAACTCTCTGCGTAAACGCAGCAGAGTCTGCGCCTCCTAGGAATGGTGGATACGCTGAAAGCGGATTTCTTGAAACACACTCGCCTAAGCCTGCACTAAGTGCCAGAGAAGCGGTGATGCTTGGAGCAGGCGCCCTGATTGCAACTGCGGGCTTTTGGTGGGGTCTGAAGCAACTCCGCCGGTGATAAGCGGGAGTTCAAAAACCATTGAAATGGTTGCGGGGATTGTTACGCGATCTGATCCCCAAGCTGAAGCTTGGGGAGAATGAGAGAGTTTGAACTTACACCGAGTTTTGGCCTTTCTGCAAAGTTTCGCGGGGATGATCAAGATGAAATCAAAAGTACTTAAGACAGGCGAACAACGGACGCTTGTGATCATTTTTGATGAGGGAGATGAGGTCACAAGCGGACTACTTACAGTGGCAAAAGAGTACCGACTTGGAGGCAGCAGCTTTACCGCCATCGGCGCTTTTAGTGATCTAACGCTGGGCTTCTTCGATCGGACGATTAAGGACTACCGTCGTATTCGAATTGATGAACAAGTCGAAGTACTGTCGCTCATTGGCGATATAGCGCTGAGCGATGACGGACCAAAGGTCCACGCACACGTGGCGGTGGGAAAGTCAGATGGCACAGCCCATGGAGGTCATTTATTGGAAGCCCACGTCTGGCCAACGTTGGAAGTGATTCTCACCGAGTCGCCGGAACATCTCCAGCGGCGTCCAGATGAAAAAACGGGACTCGCACTGATTGCACTGTGAAGTCAGATCTGCGCAGGAGGTCGCACACATGATTCGAAAATTGAAATCGGGTAAGTTCCGGTTGTACTCGCGCAAGAAAGATCCGAAGACTGGTAAACGGAAAAACCTCGGCACATTCGACACGCGTGAGGCTGCTCAGAAACATGAGCGCGCGGTTCAATACTTCAAACGTTGAGCGTGCCTTCTCAAATCACAGCGCTGGATGTTTTGCCGCATAGTCCACAATTACATCGACGTAGCTCGTAAACGGAGGGCAACGAATATCGTGTCGGTCTAGAAGCTCCTGTGCCTGAGTTGATTCATAAGTCTGTTTCACAAAGAAATACGGCACGGCATGGTGGGGCAACCCCGTTATTCTCGGTGAGGGAGGCAGCATCAGGAAAAACTGTACCCACGATGGGGGCACCGTGATCTTTGATCGCCTGTCGCCGATCGATTTCGCGATGGCGTTGAACAACTGGTTCGTGGTCAAAGGCGCCGGGTCAGCAAGCTGTAGCGTTTTGCCTATCGCAGCCTCATCGAATGCCAGGGCGGCCATTGCCTCAACAACAAAATCGATCGGAACAAGATTCAAACAGACTTCATGATTTCCAATATTGAGCACCGACAGTCCCCAAGGCCACCTAAGCAGATAGCGAATCAGATAGTAAACGCCATCGTATTTCGCTGTTTCTCCCGTCCTTGAATCTCCACAAACAACGGCGGGCCGGTGAATAGTGACCGGCAATTCCGACTTCAAGGCCTCCACTTCAAGTTCCGCGAGATACTTCGACTCTTCGTAGTAGTTGCGGAAGCCAGCGTCGTGACGAAGATCACTTTCAAAGATGCGGCCTTCGCGCTTGCCGGCGACATAACAGGTCGAGACGTGATGGTAATGGCGTAAGTGCGGCAGCGAACGGACAACTTCATTTACATTCTTCGTACCTTCGACATTAATGCGCCGGGCTAAATCCTGCGACACCGCCAAATCGTAAATTGCCGCCAGATGGAATACGCGCGTTGCCGAAGCTCTTACCACTGCCAGATGCTCCGCAGATAAGCCGACGTTAGGCTGGCTGATATCGCCTTCAACGATCGCGAACTGTTCGGTGGGGCACCGGGCTGCGTTTGCTAATTCAACGATTTCTGATTTGGCTTTATCGACGAGGGCGGGTTGTACCAGAAGGATCAGCTGAGCCCCTCGCGCTGCAAGTCTCTTCAGCAATCGGCCAGCAATAAAACCTGGAAAGCCAGTAATGAAAAATGTCTCGTTTCGCAATCTATCCCAGGACGTTCAGAACAAGCGCGCCAATGTTCGATAAACTTTTTAGTTTGTCGTCGACGTTCGGGGAGACTCAAGCTGCATCGGAGTTACGCCTCCGTACTCATCGACAAACTGAAGTTTATCGAACATCGGCTGCGCCCCCCCTGTTCTGACTTGGTTTGCATTGATTGAGCCACTTTCTGCACGTTGAGTATAATTCACGCCTTCTACAATCTGAATCGATCAAAAAATACGACCGCCGCGACGCTCTTTCGAGCGGCCTTTCACCCGGGAAAATACTTCACTCATGAAAAATCATTTACTCGACTGGCGCAAGACTACCGCTGCCGCGCTTCTACTTGCAGCAATCATCTTTTCCGTCGCTGCGCAACAAAGGCCCGAATGCAAAATCAAAGTGACGTTGCTACAGGTAAACGACGTCTACCAGTTTGTACCGGTCGATCAGGGACGTAATGGTGGGCTGGCACGAGTACTCACTCTGAAGAAGAGTATTCAGAAAGAGAATCCCAATACGCTGTTTTTACTCGCAGGCGATACGATTTCACCCTCAGTGGAGTCAATAACACACCAGGGTGCGCAAATGATCGAGGCGTGGAATGCGGCTGAATTGGACTATGCCACATTCGGCAATCACGAGTTTGATTTTGGACCATCGGTACTCAGGGATCGCATTAAGGAGTCACGTTTTAAGTGGATCGCGGCTAACGTAATCGACACAACGACGGGAAAGCCGTTTGCTGGAGTCGATCCTTATGTCATTCGGGAATTTGGTGGTGTCAAAGTGGGGATCTTCGGACTGGTCCTGCCGGAAACGAAAGCTACCTCGAGGCCTGGAGACAATGTTGAGTTTCGCAGTCCTTGTGAGACGGCTAAACAGATGGTGTCGGAGATTCACGAGCGAGGTGCGAAGGTAGTCGTGGCCCTCACACATCTTTCGCTGAGGGAAGACAAGGAGGTAGCACGTTGCGCGGATGTAGACGTGATCATCGGGGGACATGAACACTCATTGCTAGAGTCGTCTGCTGGTGGTGCGCCGATCTTTAAAATGACTGCGGACGCAAGGGAACTGGGCCAAATCGATTTGAACATTTCCAGCGACGGTACCTTGGAAAGTATCGATTGGAAAGTAATACGTGTTACTGATGAGACAAAGAACGACCCTCAATTCGCCTCCGTCCAGCGCAAGTACGCGAGACTGTTGGCTCAACTGCAGAAGCCACTGGGACGCACAAGTGTTGCGCTTGATGCGAGGACTCAAGAGAATCGGACTAGCGAAACAAACGTTGGGGATCTGATTACAGATTCGTTTCGTAAAGCGACAGCTTCTGATGTCGCGCTCATGAATGGGGGATCGGTGCGCGCCGACAGTGTTATTCCGATCGGCACCATCACCGTGCGCGACGTACTATCGATGCTTCCGTTCAAGAACAAGCTGATTAAGATCGAAGTGACGGGCGCGATGATCCTTGCGGCTTTGGAACACGGCGTGAGTCGCACCGCTCCTCGTGCGCAACCCGGACGATTCCCACAGGTTTCAGGGATGACCTTTTCGTTTGACGCGAGCAAGCCACCGGGATCGCGCGTGACAAATGTGATGATCGGTCGACGACCACTTGATCCGAATCGGAAGTACACGCTGACGACAACAACCTTTATTGCATTAGACGGTGGTGACGGTTACACGATGTTCAAGGACGCGCGCGTCGTTTTGCCACCGGACCGTGCACCGCTCGACTCGGATGTCTTAGCGACCGAAATCAGCCGGTCGCGCACCATTGCGCCGAAAGTTGACGGACGTATTAAACGTTTGGATACTGCGGCTCAAGACACGGCAACCTGTAACTGAGTCAGCGGATACTAAACGTGGGTAATTCTGTAGGGGCGTCCCTCCGTGGGCGCCCCACCATCGCAGACCACCCGAAAAAGAATGGGGCGCCCACAGAGGGACGCCCCTACAAAATCCCGACACGTGTAGTGGAGTCACAGGAATGAACGACGATGTTTCATCAGGTGTGAGGCTAGCGGCCAAGCAACTGTTCAATGAAGCATACGAAGCACAACAAGCCCACGATTATGAAAGGGCGATTGAGCTCTACAAGCGCTCGATTGAAACCTACCCTACCGCCGAAGCTCACACATTCTTGGGATGGGTCTACAGCTTTCAGCAACGTTACGACGACGCGATCGACGAATGCCTGCGTGCAATCAACGTCGACGACAGCCTGGGAAATCCTTACAACGATATCGGTAGTTATCTTCTTGCCAAGGGAGATATGTACGGTTCTGTTCGGTGGTTCAAGCGCGCGTTATTAGCCCCGCGTTATGAATCTTACGCATTTCCGCATTTCAATCTCGGGCGTGTCTACGAAACACGAAAGCGCTTTATTGAAGCAGCCAGGCATTACGGGCTTGCGCTCGAGGAGAAGCCTGACTTTACTGAGGCTGCTGTTTCGCTTCGTCGAATGCAGTCGCGACTAAATTAACGAAATAAAACTTTCTGCAATGAAGGTCAACTCTCTGCGAATCCTCTGCGCCCTCTGCGCTCAGCGGTTTTCATTGATCGTTCCCAATACTCACCAAGCCAGTGAAGTTAAGTTTCTCCAATCTCGGCTTTGTTGATCGCTCGGACCGTAAATGAAAACCGAGGAGACGCATCAGAGGACGCGGAGTTTACGCAGAGACTTGGTATTTCTCAGAGTCATTCAATTTTTATCGGAACTTTGTTGCCCATCTTATCGACGGCGACATAAATCACTTCCGCCTCGGTCACTCGCACTAGTTCATTCGTTCCCATTCGTTCGGCCTCGACGATGACCTGCGTCGTGATCGACGTGGTACCTACTCGAACCGTCTCTGCATAAAAACTCACCAGATCACCAACAAACACCGGCTTGTGAAAGATCACCTCTCTCATCGCCACGGTCACGAACCGATCATTCTTCGTGTGACGATGAGCTTCAATCGCTCCGGCTGTGTCGATGTAACTCAGGATGACACCACCGAAGATGGTCCCTTGCGAGTTTGTGTCGCGCGGCAAAAGCGTGATTCGAATTGCCGGGTCTCTTTGTAAACTCATGGCCCTATCGTAAGTCGGAAACAGACTGAACGTAAATGCGTGGAGCTTGAAGCGTGGTGCCTATGGAACAAGCGCGCCGCTTGAGGTGTCTAACCGTTGAATCCTCTGCCGAAAGCAATTTCGGGGAAAGGTCGTGATGTGATGCTGCTTCTTATTGTGTGGCTTGAATCTGTAACTCTGCTCGGTTTGATCCAGGAAACCCAAACTGACTTTCAGGATCTCGGAAAACTTTTGTTTGGTGGTGTAATTGCAGCCTTCGTAGTTGGCATCGGCTTTACTTTCGTGAGGTTGAAACTTCGCGACAAAAAACCGCAGACTTCTTCGTTCATAAGCATTGCAGCGAACGGCGACGATCAGGCGGAAGGATGAAGGCCTCTGCGTTAACTCTGCGTTCTCTGCGCCTCGGCGGTTTTCTTGGTCTGTGCCAAATTCTCAACAAACCAGGATTCGATCTTGCTTAAGACCTAGTTCTCCTGATCAGTTGGCACGGCCCAAGAAAAACGCCGAGTCGCAGACAACGCAGAGTTAACGCAGAGGCCTTCATCTTCATACTTCATCCTTGCAACTTCCGCCCTACCCATTCGCTAATCGCGTCTCTCATCTCGTTCAAGTGTCCTTCGAAAAAGTGGTCGGTGTCAGGAATCACAACCAATTCCAGGTCTAGCTCAGTTTGGAATTGCGCTACGAGGCTGCGTAACTTTTCAAGATCGCCGTGCTCATCGCGTTCGCCGTGCACAAGCAGCAATGGCTTCCGACATTGCTTGAGGAATCCGAAGTCGTATCTATTCAGCGGAGTGCCGATGCCGATGAGGTAATTCACTCGAGGATCAGCAATACCGACTTCCAATCCAACGCGCGCACCAAACGAGAATCCACACAAGACTATCTTCGACGACGAATAATTACTTGCGAGATAGTCTAAACCCGCACGTACGTCGTCGAGTTCGCCGCGACCTTCATCATGCTCTCCCGTACTCTGGCCCACGCCACGAAAGTTTATCCGCAGAGTTACGAGCCCCGCTTCGTGTAGCGCAACCGCGGCGCGAAACACGACCTTGTTGTGCATCGTGCCACCGCCAAGCGGATGCGGGTGAAGGACAAGCGCGACACCGCTCTGATCGCCCGACGGCTCTTTGATAATTGCTTCGAGACGCCCATGCGCCACTGGAATAAACAGATTGCCAACTGGATACATTTCAATGTGCTTTGTGTTTCTGAGTATACATGGGGCTTGAGAAACTCGCCGAAACCCGTCATCGTGAAACAAAAATTACACCCATAGGTTTTTTGAGCCGTAGACACTTATCAATGTTTCAGATAGATTTATTTCGCACGTCAAGAGATGAGCTCCCGAGGAAAGGCTGATATGCAAAGTCAACTTCCGTCGCAGTTCACTGAGCTCTTTCATGGTGCGCTTCATTTAGACCAATTCCTCCCACGACGATTTAGGCAATCCAGCGGGACCTCGCCTGATGATGAAACCAGGCAACGACGTGTAGCGGCGACGCGCACTGCCCTGGTTGTGGATGATGTAGCTGACGTAACGGAACTGCTCGAAGTGTTATTAACGCAGGCCGGTTACAAAGTGGTCACGGCTGGATCGGCCAAGGCCGCCTTGGCAGCCGCGAACGAGCGACAGTTTGACGTCATCATATCCGACATCGGCATGCCGGAGATGAATGGCTATCAACTCGCCGAAGCATTGCGTCAGTTACCTGAATACAAGACAGTGCCGCTTGTTGCCATCACTGGCTATTCTATGTTTGACGATCAGCAACGTTCCAGAAATGCGGGCTTCAATGCTCATATGACGAAGCCAATCGATCCTCGTGCATTAATCGACTTGATTGAACAATTGTGAATTGGACGCTGAAGCAGTTGACTGATAGATGAAGACTTCAGGCAAACTGTCGGCATTGCAGTCTGAGACCGCAATCCGGATCCTGCAACTTGCAGCCGGCGTCGTCGCCATCACCCTCATCTTTTGGAAGCTCCAGTTTTCCACCTCGTCGATTTGTTGCGGCGACTTCGACGGTTACTACCACATCAAGTGGAGTCGAGAGCTTTGGCAAACTCTTAAGTCAGGCAAATTCGTTCCCCTTTTCCCCTGGCTTCCACTTACTACACTCAATCCAAAAGATTACGTTGATCACCACCTGCTCTTTCACATAATCCAAATTCCGTTTGCGCAATTTCGCGATCCGCGTTTGGGCGCTAAAGTCGCGTCACTCATCTTTGGCAGCTTCGCCGTGGTCTCCTGTTATTGGTTTCTGATCAAACATCGCATTCGCTACGTACTAGTTTGGCTTGTTGCTCTCCTGGCTTGTTCAGCGCCATTTCTTTTTCGCCTGAACATGGCCAAGGCACCGCCCCTCGCAATTATTTTTCTTGTTATCGCGATTCATTTGCTATTCACGAAAAAGTATTGGCCGCTACTTCCCCTCGCATTCATTTTTACGCTGACCTACGACATGTTTGTGTTATTGCTCTTGGCTGCCGTGTTGTGGGTCGCCGTTATTGGTTGGACCGAAAGACGATTCGAGTGGAGACCACTTGTTTGGGTGGGCGCCGGGACGATCGCAGGTCTCGTTATCAACCCATACTTCCCTCACAACCTGCAACTGCTTTACGAACACGTGAAGATAAAAATAACGGCCTCAGACTACGACACAAAAGTAGGTTCAGAGTGGTATCCGTACGACTCCTGGGAGTTCATTGGTAATTCGTTGGTAGCGTGCGTGAGCATGGTTGTTGGTTACATCGCATTCGAGGTCGGCGAAAGAAGACGCGCGCATTATCCACTGTTTTTCTTACTGTTCTCGACGGCGCTCATGATTATGAACGCGCGCTGGAGGAGGATCGCCGAGTACTGGCCGCCCTTCGCTGTGATGTTTGCTGCTTTCTCTTTGCAGCCGTGGATCGAAGGTACGCGTTCATTGTTAACACGTTTACCGAGTGACGTGTTGGCCGAGCTCGAGCCATTTCTTGATCGCGACGGACGCATCGGTCGACCTCCGCGCCCAGAACACGACGGATTGGTTAAGACGATCATCGCATGCGCGATCGCGTGCGCCCTTACGGTTGTGCTCGTATTCAACATTACGGCCACGATAAAGGAAATTGGCGCAAGCGAACCGCATAACTTCTACCAGGCTGGCGCAAGCTGGCTTCGAGCCAACGTGCCACCGCAAGAAATCGTCTTCAACACGGATTGGGACGATTTCCCTCGTCTCTTTTATTTTGACGAAACCCACTATTATGTATCGGGTTTGGATCCGAGTTACCTTTACGATCGTGATCCAGTACTGTCTCGTTTGTACGACCGTATTACTTTAGGAAAAGAGGATGATCCAGGACCGTTGATTCGCGATCGCTTCGGCGCGCGTTATGTTTTCACCGACAACAACCATCACGACTTTTTCGCGGCAGCGCGTCAGAGCGGCTGGTTTGAAATCGTTTACGAAGATGAACATTGCACAATAATGCATATCCTCGACGAGAAACCTGCGTTGCCCACAGAGAACACAACGCCACCGGTCGAAGGCATGGCCATACCCACTCCGACGCCGCCCGCCGATGAAGTGGCGACGCCTATCCCGACGCCGCCAGTTGAAGGAGTAGCAACGCCGAGCCCAACGCCACAATAGTACACAGGATGTTATTGAATGTTTATGATGCGAACGATTCCGAGAGAGAGACTTCTTGCCACGACGCTAATCCTGGTAGCGGCATCATTAACTGCGTGCGGCAGTCGCGAACCTGCGACGAACGCCCCAAGCCCTGCGCCGGATACGCCTGCTCAATCCACGCCACTAAGTTCTCCCCTGACAGGCTTCGCGAAGGATTTGGCGTACATCAAGAATGGACGGTTCAGCTACATCTGGGTTTTCTCGCGCAAGGACGGAAAACCGCTCGACAAAGAAGATTCGACCTTTCTTCGCACGAAGGCACCTCAGGTTGTTGATTGGGTGATTACTGACGAAGGCAAGAAAGTTATCGCTGGAACCAATTTCAATCTTGAAGAAGGAAACCTCGCGTTGCTGAAGAAACGATTTAATGCCGAGGACTACACGGGGAAATAAAGCAGATCCACCGATTTCCACAGATGACACAGATTTCTATGTAATCTGCGGTGGATCCGCTTATTACGGCATGAGGACGAGTTTTCCAAACTGCGCGCGATCCTCCATTAATTCATGCGCGCGGCGAGCCTCACTCAATGGCAACACCCGATCGACCACTGCTCGAATCTTTCCTTGCTCCACGAATTTCAAAGCCGCTAATAGCTCAGCCTTCGAGCCCATAAAGGAACCGAGGATGGTCAGGTGACGATAGAAAACCTGACGAATGTCAGTGCGCGCGTCGTAGCCACTCGTCGCGCCACAGGTTACGAGCCGACCGTTGTTTTTCAATGAAGTGATCGAACCTTCCCACGTTGCTGCTCCGGTATGCTCAAACACAACATCAACACCAACTCGATTCGTCAGTTTCCTGATTTCTTTCGGCCAATCACCTTCCGTGTAATTAATTGTCTCATCGGCTCCGAGATCTCTTGCTTTGGTGAGCTTGTCGTCAGCACCAGCAGTGGCAATCACGCGCGCGCCGAGCAGTTTTCCGATTTGAATCGCAATTGATCCAACACCACTTCCAGCCGCATGGACCAACAGCGTTTCGCCAGCTTGCAGTTTTGCTCGCGTCACCAACATGTGCCAAGCGGTCAACGTTACGAGAGGCATAGCCGCCGCTTCCTCCCACGACATTGGTGCCGGCTTCGGTATCACGTTTACGCCCGGTGCCGCGACAAACTCAGCGTAGCCACCGTCGTGCCTGTACCCAATCATGTCGTACTGCCGGCAAAGATTATCCTCGCCTCGCAAACACTCGGCGCAATGACCACACGAAAGCCCGGGCTGCAACATCACTTCATCGCCGGGTTTGACCCACGTGACGAGTTCGCCAACCTCACGAACAATACCGGCCACATCGTTTCCGAGAATGTGCGGAAACGGAATATCGATGCCGGGCAAGCCATTACGGACAAAGACGTCGAGATGGTTCAATGCGCAAGCCTTAACGCGAACCAGCACATGATCGGGACGAACAGACGGTTCAGGGACTTCTGTGTACTCAAGCACTTCGGGTCCGCCGTGCTTTCTAAAAACGACAGCTTTCATGAGTTTGGATTGTAGGTGAGGATGACGCCTTTGCACAAAAGTCCGAAATCCCCCCGACGCAGTCGGTGGATGGTTAATACTCAACCTACTGATCGATTTCCAATAACATTGCCGAAGGGTTCGAGAGAGGTACGACGCAAGAGTTGATAACCTTTCTTTACATCTCTCGTGGATCCGCTGGCGAGACTCGTTCGGCGCTTCGCTTCTGTGTCCCTGATTCCCCCCTATCTCTCGGTCCATTTCGCGCATTCTCAGCGCCCACACGCTATTTGGATACCTCTCAATTAGCAGCGACGCAGCTTCCTTTCTAACGTCGTCGTCGTTGCTCCAGCTATTACATCCATACTTGTAGCTTTCATTAGCCTTAGCCGCAATGAACAGTGCCTCAGGAACCCGGGTATCGTGGGGATTAAGCTTGGCCCACTCGATCGCTTTCTTACCCAAAAAACTTTTCGCATCGCCGAGCGCGATTATCTCGGCGCGCTCCTTTTCCGCAGCGTTCAGTAATTCCGGCGTAAAGAAACGTGGGCTAAAAACTTGTTTTGGTATTTCTTTCGACTCCTCGTCGTAGTCCGTTTGCGGCAATACGCACCACCACGCCATCTCCAGGTAATAGCCATCATCTCCGGTGTAGATATCCGGCACGCCTTCACTCAGATACGGCGTAAGGTATGGCGACTTCAGCAGCGCGAATATCGCGGCAGCATCTCGTTCTGCAGCGGTATGTGCGTCCAGGTAAGACTGGAACAACACTGGGTTATCGCGAGTTGTACGTAAAATCTCGACAGTCGCTTGACGTGCGATGACATCGTTCTTTAATAGAATCGCCCTGGTCCAAGCTGCTGACAAAACACGTTCACGAATATAAGGGGGAACTGCTGGATCACGTGCGACATCCATTAACGTGCTTACGCTGAAATGCCAGTTCAGGATCTCTGCGACTCTTTCGTCAAAGACGCCACGGCCATCCCATTCAATCAGCCTCTTAACTCGCTCGCGCTCTTGTTCGTCAACCTCTTCGTACGATTCCTCCTCTCCCAGAATCTCCTTAATGCTACCTAGCTTACCGTATTGAAAAAAACTGATCGGCTTTCGCAGCGCAAATCTCAGGAAGGCGCTGAGACTCTCAGCCACATTCATTCGCTGTTCCAGAAACTCGTTTTGTGCAGAAACTGGAAAGCTATCTAAGCGATCTTCGCTTATCTGATTGAGCAGTTGTCGAGCTTCGCTTACTCTCCCGAGTTCAATTAACAGTCGTATGCGGTTATAAGTCACGGTCGCGTACATCGGCATGTCTGGTTGAATCTGTTCGGCATGTGATAGCAGGCGCGATAGAGACGGAGATGTCTTGTTGGCTTTGACGAGAGCGGCCACGAACCAGGAGGGTGACTGCAAATCGCGCCATCGCCGAAGTGCATGTGAATACGCCTGCGGGTCTTTGGATTGAAAGGTAAAAACCCAGTCGCTTAGTTCGTCAATTCTTAAGAACGTCGGATACAGAGACAACGGCAAACTCTTGCAATCGTAGTCGCACCCTTCGTATTCGTTTGTGCCTAGCTTCCTGTTCGGACTGCGTTCCAATCTGCGCCAGTACAACGCCATCTCATGCTGCTCGTTGACTTGTCTCGTTTCTTCGTCCGTCAACTTTCGACCCTGGCTTGTTTCGATCGTCTTCAGAATCTCAGCTTTGGAGGTTTCCTGCTTAAAACTAAACGTCTGACCGGTCGCGTAATCGATCTGACCCGCGGCGTTAAGGTTGTAAATCCTGATATCGATCTGGTCGCGTGGCGGACGTGGTTCGTAATTAGCGGCTGATGAAGAGTTGGTGTTTTCAGGGTCTTCTTTCGGAGGATTCAGCCATTTGTGCCGTTCTTCTTCCTGTTTCTGCGCCTGGAGATCGAACTTGTCCAGCAGCCAAACGTAGTCGATCAAATCCTGTCGAACGTCGATGCTCGCACTTTGCTGAAGCATTTGTGCTAACTCTCTGACTCGGTCCTCCGGGTGCAGGCGATACTTAATGAGCGCAAGGAGCTTTCTGGTAGCGTCGCGATACTTGGAAGCGCGACCGCTAAGGCCAACCACATACGCCTCCGCCTTTTGATTAGCTCTTAGCTTCGATGGTTCGTCTCGTTCCAGACTCGCCTGTCGCACCAACGTACGACCGACCAGATAGTCAGCCAGCGACTGCCAGCTAGATTGGTTATCATGCGAAATCTGTTCGAATCGCTTTACTGCTTCATCAAATTGCAGCGAATAAAAAAACGAGGCGGCGATTTGATAATCGCGATCCTTTCGTAACCACTCCGGCCGCTCGGCACCAAGCGTTGTTGGGATAGAAGACGTATCCGAACAATTGCGAAATACCGTGTCCTGACCACTTAGCCACTCGTGCACATCGTTGTTGTCGGCGCCGAACCTGGCGCTGCGATCTTTTAGTGTCTCAATCGCCACTTCAAAAGCGTTCGAAGTGCAGTTTGGGAAAAAGTCGTAGCTGCCAAACCGCGACTCACGATAGATGTCCGGGAGTTCATCTTCATCTTTCACCACTAGCTTCCGTGCCGCGATCCATTCTTTAATTTTTTCTTCTGTGTCGGGTTCAGGGCCGGTCCCTTTAAGAGCCTCAATAAGCGCCTTTTGCTCTTCTTCGTTGAAAGAGCCGCCGTTTAAATACCGGTATGCAATGACCAGAGTCTTTCGACCGAATGAAGGCTTCAGGATTCCTATCTTTCCCTGAGTGAATTCTCTAAACGGCGGGTCAGGCGAGTCGCGCATCACGAATATCGGCTGGAGCGACTCGGGTCCACAGGCCTTCGTAAGCGGCGATAACTGAAATATTACTGCTAGCGTTAACAACACTGCGACGTAGTTACGCGAAGCTTTCATTGGCGCACCCTTTCTTCCAACTCCTCCAGGTCAGACTCTTTCCATGAACGGGAATTGAAAACGTAGACCCGGCGAGTGGGATCGAAGCGCGCCTTCAACGGCTCATCCAGCGCGATGCCATAGCTCCGTTGACATAATTCACCACGGAAGTCATTACCATCCGCCAGCATTCCCCGGATCTTCGTTGAGTCTGTCCCCATGCGAAATGCCATGGGAATCGCTTCATCAACAGGCAAGTCTTTAAGCCAACGATCTCCAACGCAGAACGACGCCAGTGCCGTTATGGAGAGCGGCGTTTCATCGGGCAAAGTAGCGCGCAGGTCTCCGAGCAATGCCCGGTAGAATTCGCGCTCCGAAGTCGTCGCATCGAAGTCCACCTGGACTCCATAGACATTGGGGAGCTCGAGGCTCTTACGAATCAGTTGCGCTACTCGGGAAGTTTGGGAGGCAGAAAGTGTCGGCCGCTGGTCTTTGGAGCGTTGTGATTCGATGCGGGTGACCGCCACAACTTTTACATCCGGCGGAACCAATAACGGGTGGTGACGCGGCTTCTGAATTACATCGTCATCTTTGAGTACAAGCGTTTGGGCCAGGGCCGCAACACCGTAGCGCCGCGAATTGAGAAACCGCAGATCTTCAGGTCGTTCCCAAGCCCACAGCATTACACGGGGGAGATTTACTTCATTCGAGCGATTCCGGATTCGTGACGACCGACAGGCGAAGAACGAGTTTGCGGCGAAGGCAAGAGTAAGGGCCAGGAGTATCGTTCTTCCGACGGTCGTCATGGCGCTACTTAATACGCCTTCACGACCGCTTTAAATACGACGATTCACACGGCTGTGCAGTGGTTGAGCCTCACTACGTAACTGGTGAAAGCCACAGGTTCAGGGATGAAGGATGAGGGATGAAGGATGAAAGCAGATCATTGACGAATTGTTCCGGCATGTAGTAGAAATCGGCACCCACCAACACCAAACGACAGGAGACCTCACAATGCGTCAAGATCTACGACAGCGAAAGAACATCCAATGTGCGCGCATAGCTAAAAAAATTAAGAGCAGAGAAAAGGCAACTTCGTAGAGCGGCCTTCATCCTTCATCCCTCATCCTTCATCCTTGCTTTTCGCTTGTTCGCGTGCGTGGTAGGAGGACCGCGTCAGAGGGCTTGATTCAACGTGTGAGAAGCCCAGCGTCATTCCGATTCGCCGCCATTCGGCAAACTCCCCTGGAGTTACATAACGCTCGACCGGAAGGCGGCGCGCATGTGGCTGAAGATACTGGCCAATCGTCATTATGTCGCATGACACTGCGCGTAAGTCGTGCATTAGACCAACTACCTCATCAAACGTTTCGCCCAGGCCCACCATGATTCCACTCTTAGTTAGCATGCCTCGTGCTTCTTTATGGCGTCGCGCAGCGGCGCGCTCCAGCAACGTTAGCGATTGGTGGTAATCGGCGTCGGGCCGAACTCTGCGGTACAACCGCGCAATCGTCTCGGTATTGTGATTAAGGACATCCGGCTGCGCGTCGAGCACCGTGTTCAATGCATCTTCATCGCCATTGAAGTCAGGAATCAAGACTTCGATTTTGCACTCGGGATTTTTTGCCCTGACTTCCATGATCGTTTTGGCCCAATGAGCGGCTCCGCCGTCCGGCAAATCGTCACGATTAACTGAGGTGATCACGGTATGAGCCAGGTTGAGATGGGCCACCGCCTCGGCCACGTGTCTCGGCTCTAAAGGATCCAAAGGGGTGGGCGCTCCTTTGCCCACTGCGCAAAACCCACAATGCCGCGTGCAGATGTCGCCACCTAACATGAAGGTAGCCGTCCGATCAGACCAGCACTCAAAAATGTTTGGGCACCGTGCTTCCTGACACACGGTGTGCAGGTTGAGCCCTTCGATCAACTGCAACACATGGTTTTGATTGGTCGGGTCGCCGAGACGGATCTTGAGCCATTCCGGCTTTGGCTGACGGATTTTGGGCGTGTTACTGATTACATTTAGTTCGCGAACCAAGTGCAATTACCTCTGAAGGGATTCTACACGGCGCTGACTACGACCGCACGTAGCCGCGTCTGACTGAAGAGCGTATTCAGTACCATTCGGTAGCCGACCGCCATTCAGTACCGTTCGCGATAGCGGATGGCTATGATCCAACTCCGACTGAATCGAGGGACGTGCAAAAGATCAGCACTCCACCTCATCGAAATAACTCAAGTGAGTAAATTGCAGGTAGGGAAGGCGCTTCCCGACTGCGCTTTGAAACGTTAAGTTGTTCCAGTGAAACTTGAGCCACTGATGTTTTGCACGTTGCAAGTTAGCGGATCAAGCTCGATCATTTTCCCACCAAGTTCTTATGAGCTTTGGCGTTTCCTTCCGATTGCCTCTTTGTTCCGGGCTATGCCCCTGGTCTGGGCTCGCCCCTTTTTTCCGTAATCGATAGCTCAACCTAAAACGGGTGATGTGAAAATCTTCCGCAGCAGGGCAGAGCCCGGAACAGCGGCGTAGCCCGAAAACGAAGAGGGACGCTAACGGCAAGGCAAAGCCATGCCTCACATCGGACGGCAAAGCGGGCTCAAAACTTTCTCAGAAAAACAAGAAGTTGCTCGCAGCGGTTTCGGCAGATCGTCTTTTATTTGCGCAAATCTGCGGCGGCGTTTTGAACGACACCTTCCAACACGTCCGGATCAATGTTGCCGCCGGACAGAACAACGCCAACTATCTTCACATCTTCGGGCAACTTCTTAAACATCACAGCCGCAGCGGCCGCGGCGCCTGAAGGTTCGACCAGCAGCTTCATTCGAAACAACATGAATTCAATCGTCGCCCGAATCTCATCGTCGGAGACCGTCAACACGTCTTCCGCAATCTGCTGAACGATTGGGAATGTCAGTTTTCCTGGTATCTGTACTCGTAAGCCGTCTGCGATCGTTGGTGGCGGAGGGATCGAAACCCTTTCGCCTCTGATGAATGATTGGCGCGTGTCGTCAGCGGTGTCGGGCTCAACCGGGAAGCAGCGAATTCCAGGATTGATCGCTTTAGCGGCTGTGGCGACTCCGGCAAACAATCCACCACCGCTACAAGGCGTCAGCAACGCGTCGAGCTCCGGTATCTCTTCCGCGAACTCAAGTCCGCATGTTCCCTGGCCCGCCAGGATGAGATAGTCGTCATAAGGAGGGACCATCACCAGTCGCTCGCGTTCAGCCAAATCGAGCGCAAACTTCTCGCGATCTTCTTTGTGTCGATCGTAAAAAATTATCTCAGCACCATACGAGCGTGTGGCCTGCACTTTCATCTTTGGAGCATCATCCGGCATTGCCACAACGACGCGAACACCGGTTTCCCTTCCGGCCAGGGCAACCGCCTGCGCGTGGTTGCCTGAGGAGAACGCGACGATGCCGCGTGACTTTTCGTCGGGAGTTAGTGAGAGAATCTTGTTCGTTGCGCCCCGAATCTTAAATGCTCCGGCTCGCTGTAAGTTTTCGCACTTGAAATAGACCTGCTTACCGGCTGCTTCATTAAACAAACGAGAAGAAACGACGGGAGTGTGGTGAACACGGCCGCGAATACGATCGCGTGCTTCATTGATTAGCTTCAGAGTTAGCATAGATATGAAAGTTAACTACTGCGAATCGTCCGTAACTTGCCCTCTACTAGAACCTGTTAATGAACAGCGGCGTAAAAATCCAAACCAAAACGGCCAATATGGAAAACAGGATGTTGAAGAATCTATCCGCCGCCAGCCCAGGCGTCCATACAAAATAAGTGTCGAGTGGTTCGCGGCCTAGTAATTCTCTTCTGAAAACAAAAACAGCAAAAATCAATCCTCCCGTGAAAAACAATAACGTATCGAACGCATCAATCGACACTGTTCGCACGCTCCCGCGCATTGCTATTCTCTGTGTTATACGGGTATTTCATGTACGACTTCGACGACCTCACGTTGGAACACGTCAGAAAACCGCGATGCTACCCGGTGCTCAACTTCAGTCAAATCAATCTGACGACCCAACAGTTGCTGCATCGACGTCACCGGCTCGCCTTCGCACGCAATTATCAGGTCGTAGTAACTAAGATCGGTATTCACATTAAGTGCAAAGCCGTGAGTAGTGATCCAACGCGCAATGTGTACGCCTATCGCAGCAACTTTCCCCTGTGCCGTATGTACGCCAGTCAATCCTTTTATTCGGAACGCTTCAATTCCGAAATCCGCCATCGCTCGTAACAATACTTCTTCGATGTCGCGAACATAACGGTGTACGTCTTCTCTGTCAGGGCTCAAGTTGATGATGGGATACCCAACGAGTTGGCCCAACCCGTGATAAGTGACCTTGCCGCCGCGGTTCGTTTCGAAAACTCTGACTCCTCGCCTTGAAAGTTCATCTTCAGAAAGTAAGACGGACGAATTTGTTCCTCGCCTGCCAATCGTCAACGTGTGAGGATGCTCGAGCAGGAGTAGGGTATCAGGCGTTGTTCCTTCCCTTATCGCTGCAACAACTTCTTTTTGCACATCGAGGCCGGTCTCATAATTGATGCGGCCCAGACGGCGTATCTCTAGTTTTCTTTTGCTCACTATGCAACCATGTGCTCGGGGTTTGGCGTCATTCTAGCAGTCTCCGGTATTCTTTAGCTTGTCGACCGAATGTCCGATAAACTTTTCAGTTTGTCGTCAAGAACCGGTTGATTCGAGTTCTTTGTATGGCGTGTAATGACTGAAAACAGTTGAAACAATCGGATCTCAACGACAAACTTAAAGTTTATCGGACATAGAAGTTTATCGGACATAGAAGGAGAAACACTTTGAAGCGTCTAACAATCGCGGCATTGGCTGCACTCATCCTTGTTCCCACCGGCACATCTGCGCAAACCAGAAAGAGATCAACTAGTCCATCGACCGCAAGTGCGGCTAGTCGCGCTGCTGTCGTACGTAACTCCGGCGCAACGCGCGTCGGCGATCAGATCAAAAATCTGTCGCGCTTCATCTACTTGCTTGGAGGAGTAGCAAAAGGCCTGGAACAGGTAGAGGAGGCCGCACGCCGCAATGAAGCTTCACCGGCAGTCTTGCAACAAGCGGAACAGAGCAAGGTAACCGTTAGGACCAGCATTCGAAACGTCCGCGAGGGACTCGACAAACTTGAGATTGATTTTAGAGCAACACCAGAATTGCAGCCGTATTACATCAAGCTGGCAGGAAGCGCCGCCGGTGCAGCGACAGCTGAACAGCAAGCATCGAACAGTCAGTTCGACGCGGCGGGGAGATCACTCTTGGGTGTCATCAATCGGCTAACTGATGTGTTGTTGATTATGAGGTGACTTTTTTGCCGCGCTTCAGCGTCGATAACTGTCGACTCAAATACAGAACGGGAGCGAAGCGACCGATTCACTTTAACGATCACAGATCGCTTGAATCGGTCGCTTCGCTCCCGTTCTGTCCCTGTGTTATTTCTCGCCCTTCTTCGCGTAGTACCCTTGCCGCGCCCTTACCTTTAACTCCGAACGCGCAGGTACCGCAACGCTGATTCGACGAAACTGTCCTGGCGTCGCTTCAGAGTTGCCATAATATTGAAGCAAGTACTGGCCACGCAGTTCCGCCGCAACCTGACGAAAAACCTTCTCCAAATCCTTATCTGAATCCGGCAAGAACGCTGTGCCTCCGGTCGCATCAGCTACCGCTTGCATTCCGATGTGCGATCGATTGGCGATAACGTTCATGCGGACCGATGGACCACCGGGATTAACAGCATAAAATATCGCGTCCGCCTGCTGGACGGATCGCTGTGTCTCCTGCACCGCGACTCGATGCTTCGCCTGTAGGTTCGAAAGGGCGCTACTCGGCGTAGTTTCACCTCGCAGATTTGCGCGGGCCTCCGCAATCGAAAGGTCTTTGATCCGGTTGCTGAAATTATCGTCGCCGTCTGACAACACGATGATGACTCTGCGATGACGGCCGGGTGAATTCTCAGTCAGGTATTTTGCGGCAGCCGCGACAGTGTCGTAGAAGGCAGTTGGCACCGGCACGTTGGCGGGAGGGATCGCCAGTATTTTGGTGGCTGCGACATCCGCGGATGCGAGTGGCTGAATTAAGACTGGCTCGCCTGAAATACCGAACACTGCGGCCTTGTCAGCCGGCTTCATCACTAATCTTAGAAATGTCGCGGCAGCGTTTTGCTGAAAAGCGAAGAATCCCTTCTGGCTAACGCTACTTGAAATGTCGAACAATAGCGCAATATCGAGTGGAACTTGTTCAGGGTCGCCCATCTCCGTAATCTTCTCAACGCGCCCTTCCTCCTCCAGACGAAAGTCTTCAATCTTTAATCCCTGAACTGCCTGGCCCTGTGCGTCAGTCACAGACACCGGCACCATGATCAAGTTTGAAGTGACGCGGACAACATCAAGCACTTCCTGCGGAGGCGGAGTTGGTGTTGGTGTTGGTTTAAGTTTTGGAACAGGCGGAGGTGGAGGTAGATCTCTCGTCGTCTTCTGAGCAGAAGCGAATCCACTGGACAAAACAAGGGCCAGCACTCCGGAAAGAAGTGCCGGCCATAAAAATTTTCCCCTAATTCTCAAGATCATCTTGGCAATCATTAAACCATCTTTCATGCCGCTGGTCTCACGGCGCTCATTGTATCATCCGCGCAACTGGCGGCATGATTGATGGCTCTTTGGTGCCAGTTTCGCCCTTCGGAGTTGCAATTCTTTTTCCGCGACTCCAAAAAGACAATATTTCTACAAACCCCTAGTTGCCAGTGCCGGGATTCATTGTCGGCGCTGGAGAAGTTAGGCCCTTGTTAACCAGTAGCTTGATTTCCACTCTACGGTTCTGAGCCCGACCTTCGCGTGATTCGTTGTCCGCAACCGGATTCAATTCACCGTATCCATACGGCGTAACGATACGACGCAGAGGAATATTGTGATTCTCCACCAGGTAACGAATGACAGCATCGGCACGACGCTGACTTAGCGCGCGATTGCGGGCTATGCTGCCAGTGGCATCCGCAAATCCGGAAACTTCCAGCACGTAGCCTTTCGCGTTCAGGGCTTTAGTCGCAATTTCGTCAAGCTTGGTTTTCTCATCGGGCCTAATAACAGCACTGCCCGTTCGGAAATTCACGGCAGTAGTTGTCGTCGGCTCATAATCGTCGAGTGCGGAAATCCGCTCGTTGGTCGCGTTAACGCCGGCTACGGCTGCATCTGCTGTCGCCTGCGCTGCTTTGGCGCCACCACGTGCAGCATTTGATACGGCCGCCAACTCTTCCAACTGACCCGACATGCGTTGAGCATTAGCTTCTACTTGAGTGAGTTTGCTTTCGGTTGTGGACGCTCTCTCTTCGAGTGGCGCAGCCCGGGATTCAACCGCACGCGCTACGCGCATATCCGATTCATTGAAACGAATCTTTTCAGCGGCCAATTCACCGGAACCATTACCACGTCCTTCAACTTCAACATTCAAACCTCGAAGAATGTTTGTTTGTGCATAGTTTGTTCCACCGCGCAGAAATCCACCCTTCGTTTTCACGCTAGTTCTGTCGTCGAGACGCACTACGGTATCCACGCCATTCAGGTCGCGAACCGTGAACGTGTCGGCGTCACGTCGAGTGACCACACCCTTGATCTTCATCTTCTGACCGCTTGCGACGGTTCGCGAGCCAGCCGGGTTGGTCGTATCTTGCGCGGTAGCCACAGAGGCGGAGGAGATCAAGAGGCAGGTAGTGAGCACTACCAGGGGAAATAGTCGGAATTTAGTGAATACCATCGATTTACTCTCCTTAATTTTGCTAAAAAGTGACGTGCTCCGAGCACGCCTTTCATCCCTAATCAGCGAGAATGGTCCTCGCTCCCGCAGTTTATTTTTCGCGGATGACTTCTCTTAGACCTTCGCAGAATGTAAGTCAATAGCCTTAACCATTCTTCATCTAATCACCACTTTATCGCAATACGGGTGGGTGGCCCTATAAAAAATTCGGCGACAACTTCGTAACAAGTAGCCGCCGAATGGATCAGAAGTGTGAGAAGTTAAACAGTAAAGTCACCAGCTTCGAGGAGTTCTTTGATGTATGCAAGAAATTTTTCAGCGTCCGAGCCATCGATTACGCGGTGGTCGAAACTCAACGCGAAGTAGGCCATCAAACGAATAGCAATCACATCGTCTCCTCCGGGCGTTGTTAACACCTTGGGCCGTTTTTCGATCTTCCCCACACCCAGAATCGCTAGTTGAGGTTGATTAATGATCGGGGTCCCGAACAGCCCGCCAAATACGCCTGGATTCGTAATCGTGAAAGTCCCACCGGCGACCTCATCGGGCTTTAATTGCTTGGTACGCGCGCGGTCTGCCAGGTCGTTCGCCGCACGGGCCAACCCCGATAGACTCAAGTCGTCTGCCCGTTTGATTACAGGCACGATCAAGCCCCAATCCAAGGCGACGGCCATCCCAAGATTGATTTCCTGTTTGTAAATAATCTGATCGCCACTGACCTGCGCATTGAAGATCGGAAACTGTCTCAGCCCACTATTCACCGCCTGGAAGATGAACGGCATGAATGTAAGCTTTGTACCTGTCCGCTCCTCGAAAGCATGACGATGCTGCTCGCGCAGTTTTGCAATCCGCGTCATGTCAATTTCATAGACCGTCGTGACGTGAGCCGAAGTACGTCGAGATAGGACCATGTGCTCGGCGATCCTCTTTCGCATCACGCTCATCTGTTCGACGCGATCACCTGCAAGTGGCTTCGGCGGTGGTGGTGCGGTTGGTTCAGGCAGCGTGGGACTAACAGACGGCATCGACGGTTTTGCTGCCGGTGCCGGCGCCGCGCCTGATTCGATAAAACTGAGTATGTCGTTCTTCGTCACCCGACCGCTCATGCCGGTGCCTTCGAGTCTCGTTATGTCCACACCGTGCTCTTCCGCGATCTTGCGAACCAGCGGGCTGGATTTTGTTCGACGCAATTCTTCAGCGGTCGGACTCTGACTCGTTGTTGCAGCGCGAGTTGTCGGTTCAGCAGCAGGAGCAGCCGGCGCAACAGCAGCGGGCTTTTCGGCGGCGCGCGCTGGTTCCGGTTTTGGTTTGGCTGGTGGCGGGGGCGCAGGCTTTGGTGTCTCTTCAGTCGTCGCCTTAGGCACCGTCTCTTGTTGCGTTTCTTTCGGAGGCTCGGCGGCCTGTGGAGTCTCTTTTGCCGGCTCAGTAGCGGAACCGGCAGCCGAATCGCCGTCGAGAATTGCAACCACCTTGTTTACTTCGACTGTGTCACCTTCATTAAACCGGATCTCCGTTAACGTGCCCGCGGCAGGCGATGGGATCTCGGCGTCAACTTTATCCGTTGAGATCTCAAACAATGGCTCGTCACGCTCGACCCGCTCTCCAACCTTCTTGAGCCATTTTGTTATTGTGCCCTCCGCAATGGATTCACCCATTTGCGGCATTACTACTTCAGTGCTCATCTCGTCTCCAGTAGTTTTCTCGCATAGGCTTAAGCTACATCACCCGCTGACCTACCCAGCGGTTCCGCGGTCGTCGGATCGATTATCGTTTTGACTTCCGAAATGCGGTTGGCTGGAAAGCCACCCTGAGCCGCGTGTTCTCGAATCAGTTCCTCATTCTCCGCACGATAGATACAGTAGACTTTATCTGCGGTTACATAGCTATGCTCCCACTGGATCTGTGGACCGAGATTCTTCAAAACATCGCAGGACTTTTGCGAGACCGCTTGCAGTTGCTCCGGTGACAGGTTACCCGCACCTGGTAAATCGCGTTCGATGACGTATCTTGGCATGTTTGTTTTATTCCTTTCGCATTTGCAATCTCAGATCTCAAATACCGGATCTCAAATCTCAATCAGTTATTCTACGAATATCAACCGTCGTTTAATGCCACCGCGGTTCAATACGCTGCCAGCTTTCGCGCGGCTTCGACAACATCTTTGATTTGCGGCAGGTAATAGTCTTCAAGTGGCGGTGAATAAGGCACTGGCGTATCGATCGATCCAATACGCAGTACAGGAGCGTCGAGCCATTCAAACGCCTCCTCGGCAATTACCGCAGCAATCTCAGCGCCGATGCCGCCAGTTCGCGACGCTTCGTGTAACACAATCGCTTTGTTTGTCTTCCTCACGCTCGCGAGAATCGAAGCCTTGTCCAAGGGTGCTAGCGTCCTAAGGTCGAGCACTTCTACATCGAGACCTTCTTTCTCGAGTTCCTCCGCAGCGTCAAGCGCTGTTAACACCATCGCTCCAAAAGTGATGATCGTCAGGTCGCGACCTTCGCGAGCAACACGAGCCTTTCCGATTTCAACGATGTAATCATCAGTGGGCAGCTCTTCGCGCAGTCGAGGCAAGCGATACAACTTCTTGTGCTCGAAGAAGAGTACCGGATCAGGATCCCGAATGGCCGCTTTGATGAGCCCTTTCGCGTCATAAGCAGTCGAAGGCTCCACGATCTTCAGGCCGGCGGTATTTAGAAAAAACGATTCCGCGTTTAGCGAATGAAACGGGCCAGCCCTGACACCTGAACCGCAAGGCCCACGAAAAACTGCTGAAATGCCTGCGCCCCAGCGATAGCGGCACTTGGCAGCGTAGTTCGTTAGCAGATCAAAGCCAGCGGAGATGAAATCGATAAACTGAAACTCCGCGACGGGTTTCATTCCCATCAACGCTGCGCCACAAGCTGCACCGACGATCGCGCCCTCAGAGATCGGCGTGTCAATAACACGGTCTTTACCAAACTGATCGATCAGTCCGTCAGTGACTTTAAAAGCGCCGCCATACACACCAACATCTTCGCCAATGACGAATACTGTCGGGTCGCGTTCCATTTCCTCCCAGATTCCCTGCCGAATCGCTTCGACCATTGTTGCCTGGCCGCCTCGCTCGGGTCGCGCTGATTTGTGTTCTTTTTTAACGGCTGTAGACATTTGAACGATTTGCTTGAATGTTTTTGATGATCGACGATGCCATATCGGGATACAACGGATTAACTACTAGTTTTTGCTGTCGTGGATCAATCATTACGTCGAGTCCTTCCAGAGGAATCGCTCCGAGTAAAACCTGTGTCGCGCCTGGCAAAACGTACGCACGAACTGTGGTGCGACGATTCTCAAACCGGACGTCAATCGGACCTACAATATCAACGGAACAATGACGGTCGTCGGCCAGCGTGACGATCCGTTGTTCCACAACCGGCAAATCAAGATGCCGAGCCACGACGTCAGTGATTACAAGCTCATACGCACCACTATCAACCAGGGCGCGAGTCTTAACTCTACGCACACTCTCGTCCGTGCACAGGCCGTGTCGCCTGAGCACGAGGTCTTCACCATTGATTAATTCAATATCGGCATACACCAGTCCCATGTCTTCTCCTCCGGTAAGTGAGGTACCTTCGGTGCCCAGAGATCTGCCGAGAGGTCTTACTGTCTTTAAATTCATTGTTACTCCAAAACCTTAGGCCGAAACGCGGGCGCGACAATGTTGTTGTCGAAGACATTGTAAGCGGCTACTTCTGGCTCCGGCATCGGTGACGACTCCGCCCACGCGCAATCTTCATCAATCAGGCGCGTAACCTCAGTAACGATTTCATCAAGCTCTTTTTTCTTCGCTACCTTGCGCTCGGTTAAATATCTTTCGAAACGATCAATGGGATCGTTGTTCCTCTCCCACCACTCAATTTCGCCCGGCGCAACGTAACGCTGATCGTCGTGTTCTGCGTGGCCTTTGCGCCGATAAGTCTTTGATTCAATCAGCACCGCGCCGCCGCCACGTCGAGCATACTCCGCAACTTGTTTGGTCACTTCATAGCAAGCAACAACGTCGTTGCCGTCAACGATATGCGCCGGTATTCCATAGCTAGATGCCTTCTCGGCGAGATCGCGTACGGCTGTTTGTAAGCTGGTCGGAGTTGAATAGGCGTAATGGTTGTATTCAGCAATCACGATCAGAGGCAGTCGTTGAACGGCGGCGAAGTTCAATCCCTCGTGAAAAGCGCCGGTACTCATTCCGCCATCACCAATGTATGCAACCGCAACGAACTTTTTGTTTTGCATGCGAGCGGCTAACAAAAGACCGGTCATCACCGGGATCATGTCGCCCAGATGTGAGATTGGCCCAATGAAACCCTTCTGCATATCGCCAAAGTGAATGTTGAGATCTTTTCCGCCCGAGGGACCCCAGGCCTTGGCCATGTACTGAGCAAAGATATCGCGAGGCTGAATGCCTTTCACGAGTACGGCACCAAGATCGCGGATTAAGGGCGTTACAAAATCCTGCGGTTGCAGCGCGTAAGCACTGCCAACAGCTGTAGCCTCCTGGCCCAGCGAACGAAACACGCCACCAACGACTTTGGTTTGGCGGTAGAGATTAACGAGACGTTCTTCTACAAGCCGTGTGAGTTTCAGATACCTGTAGAGTTCGAGCAATTGCTCGGGCGTGAGACTGGTTTCGGTGGTACACGAAAGAGGCTTACCGTCGACAGCTTTCCGTGGCGCGTATTTGGTGCTGACGCGCATTTGAAACCGCGGACGCGCGGGCCGGCGCCGGCGCCGCGGCTTTCCGCTCTCTGGTTTCTTCGAGTTCTTTTCCATTCGTTTTGGGACACCACGGACTTTATGTCCGTGGTCTGTCAATTTCGACCTAATAAACCAACCTTGGCCTCCTACGCGCTTCGCGCGCCGGATTCTAACAACAGTTTGTTAGGCGAAAACTGAACGCCACCGACACAAGGTCGGTGGTATCTAAATATGAACCGCTAAATCGTGAACACCTTCGGCTGCTTCCATTACCGCCTCGGAGACTGTTGGATGCGCGTGCATTGTGCGGCCCAACTCTTCAGCAGTCGACTCGAGCTGCATCGCCACGCATGCTTCAGCAATCAATTCAGTCGCATGTGGTCCAATGATGTGAACGCCAAGAATCTCGTCGTATTTCTTCTCGCTGACTATTTTTACAAAGCCTTCTTCCTCTCCGAGAATTCGGGCTTTGCCTGACGCGGAAAAAGGAAACCTGCCAACCTTCACGTCGTAACCCTGCTCTTTCGCTTTCGCTTCAGTTAGGCCAACTGAAGCGACTTCAGGATCGCAATACGTGCAGTTCGGCACCAGGCGCAAATTGATGGGCCGAACATCCTTACGTCCCGCCAGGTGTTCGACTGCCACGATACCTTCCTTCGAAGCAAGGTGGGCGAGAAGAGGCGTGGGGACTACGTCACCAATCGCATATACACCCTTCTCTCCTGTTTGCTGAAACTCGTCGACATGAATGAAGCCACGTTCAACCTTAACCTTGGTTCCCTCGAGTCCGAGCCCTTCGGTGTAAGGCATTCGACCGACAGCAACCAGCAACATTTCCGCCTCGAGACTTACGGCTTCGCCCTTCGATGTTTTGCCGGTAACGCGAACTCCCGTTTCAGTCTTTTCGAGTTTCTCCAGTTTCGTATCAACCTGCGACTTGATGCCTCGTTTGCGAAAACTTCGCTCGAGCTCCTTCGAAACTTCCTCATCTTCGAACGGCACCAGACGAGGTAACAATTCGACAACTGTCGTCTCAGCGCCAAATCGCGAATAGACGGAAGCGAACTCAACGCCCACTGCGCCCGCGCCCATTACGATCAAAGACTTGGGTACATCCTTAAGTTCGAGAATATGATCGCTATTTACAACCTGTTTTCCGTCAGTCTCAAAACCTGGAATAGGTCTGACAACTGATCCGGTTGCGATGATGATGTTTTTTGTCTGGAGAGTCTGCTTTTTGCCTTCAGCGTCGGTGACTTCCACTTTTCCAGGCAGCGCGAGTTTTCCAGTGCCTTTGAAAACCGTAACCTTGTTCTTTTTCATCAAGTACTCAATGCCCTTTACGTTCTTCGTCACGACTTTGTCTTTTCGCTTCTGCACATCGGCAAAGGCCAATTGAATACCTGAGGCCTGCACACCGAAATCGGCAGCATGCTGCATTTGCTCATAGATGTGGGCCGACATCAGCATCTGCTTCGTCGGGATACAACCGCGAAGCGTGCAAGTGCCGCCGAGCCGGTTGTCCTTTTCGACAATCGCGGCTTTCAATCCTAATTGCCCCGCTCGAATCGCCGCGACGTATCCGCCTGGACCACTCCCAATGATCACCACATCAAACTGTTCAGCCAATTTAGTAGATTCCTCTCCGTGTTCGATACGCTTTACTGGGAGCGCAGGCGTCTCGCCTGCAAACGCGTCGTAAGACGCGCAGGTATCTTTCTCCCTTCGCCTTCAGTTGCAGGCGAGACGCCTGCGCTCCCAGTAAGTTAGACTCTGGTTTTCGGCAATCACAACTACGTGCTCTCTATTCGTAAACGGACGGCTTGAAAGAAAAAGAAATAACCGAATCAACGCACCCTGTTG
>DATIBJ010000158.1:0-22101 GCA_035457565.1 Pyrinomonadaceae bacterium
TAATGAAGAAGCCCACCCAACGAATTCGTTACGTACGTACCTCCGATGGGATCCAACTTGCCTGGGCTGAGGCAGGGGCGGGACCCGTGATGATCAAAGCCGCGAACTGGCTCACCCACCTCGAGTACGAATGGGAAAGCCCGGTCTGGCGCCACTGGATACGTTTCTTTAGTGACAACTTCCGGTTTGTTCGTTATGACGAGCGCGGCTGCGGTATGACGGATTTGAACGTCGGCGACTTGTCGCTGGAGCGATGGGTCGAGGATCTGGAAGCCGTGATCGCTGCGTCCGATGTAGCGGAGCCGTTCTCCCTGCTAGGCATTTCTCAGGGCGGGCCAATTTGCGTGGCCTACGCTGTTCGGCACCCCGAGCGCGTTTCGAAACTCGTGCTTTACGGTGCGTACGCAAGAGGCGTGTTTCAGCGCGGCGACCCCGACCGGGCGAGCTTCTACCGGGCGATGATTGATCTCGTTCGCTTGGAATGGGGCAGTGACAACCCAACGTTTCGTCAAGTTTTCACGTCGCGTTTCATTCCGGAGGGAACTGATGAACAGCTGGGCTGGTTTAACGACATTTGTCGAAAAACCTTGACGGCAGACATTGCGGCCCGACTCCTTGAGTCGCGTGCGGCGCTCGACGTCACAGAGTTGCTTGGAAAAGTTCGGGCGCCAACGCTGGTACTTCACGCTCGCGGCGACGTCGTGGCTCCTATCGCAGAAGGACACATTCTCGCGGCTGAGATTCCCGGCGCGCAGTTCGTCGAGCTCGATTCGAAGAATCACATCCTGCTTGAGCACGAACCAGCATGGGAACGCTTCTGCGATGAAGTCTTGGGGTTCATGGGACGCAAAGGCCCGAGCCATGGGGAGGATCCTGCGTTTTCATCACTCTCCCCGCGTGAACGCGAGGTGCTGACGCTGATCGCAGAGGGGTTAAGTAATGCACAGATTGCCGAGCGATTGTCCATAAGCGACAAGACTGTGCGCAATCATGTGTCCAACCTTTTCGACAAACTGGGAGTCTGGACGCGCGCTCAGGCGATCGTGTTCGCCATCGACCACGGCTTTAAGGAGTGATGCACGATACTGAGAAGGGCGGGTGGATAGAAGTTAGAAGAGACGCAGTGTTTGGCCCAGTTCATCGTCTACCGGAGTCAGAAGCTGTGGAGAGTCGTTGTCCGGTGAGTTCACGCTGTTGCTTACCGGATGCTTCTTCATTGCAGACGCGGGAAACGGCGCGAGCATTTTCAACAACTCCATCCGATTTGTTTTCCGATCAAGCCATGCGTCTTGTGATGCCGGAGGAATTATTGCCGGCATACGATCATGAAGTTCTCCAACCATCTCATTCGCCGGTGTCGTAATGATCGCGCAAGACGTAATCACCTCGCCGCGGTTGCGCCATGTATCCCAGATCCCGGCGAACATGAGCGGTGCATCGTCACTTGAGTAAATATAGAAAGGCCGCTTTTCTCGGCCGGAGCGCTGCCATTCGAAGAACCCATCTGCCGGGATCAAGCACCGGCGCAAGCGAAATGATTCGTTGAAGCTCGGTCTTTCTTCGAGCGTTTCGGCTCTCGCGTTGATGAATCCTTTCCCGTCGGTACTCCACGATGGGATCAAGCCCCAAGTGAGGATGCGGGTTTCAGGTCCTCGGCCGAAATCAACAATAGCGATGACCTGCTGGCTCGGAGCGATGTTGTATCGCGGCTGAAATGGCAGATCGATTCGATCCAATCCCCGAAGCTTTAGGCGGTCCCGCGAATGAAGAGCAAATCGGCCACACATGGAATCACTACCGTTATAACATCTTTTTCTGAGAGTCGAGTGCTAACATCACTTAGAGTAGCTTAGGGTCTTTTACTTACGAACGCGTGTCCTAATCCACTCTGTAATCGTCTCCAAAACTTGCGGTGACATCGTCTCCTCGATGGATCCATATTCCGCAGGCAGGCCAGTTTGGCTGGTCTGGAATAGATGATTCAGCTTTGGGAACGCTTTTACAGTCACGTCTTTGTTATTACCAGTTTTAAGGGCGGCGGCAATGCCGTCCAGGTTTTCCTTCCACGCAATCTGGAGATCGTTTTCGCCATTCAGAGCCAGAACGGGGACTTGCACTTTTTTAAGTGCGGGCGCGGGATCGTACATCACGAAGTATCGATACCAGGGCAGCTGGAACATCGCCATAGAGCCTTTGACGGACGAAGCCACCGGTGCGAATTTTTTTCGTTGCACTTCGGTCATGGGCTCAATCACTTTAGCTACGGCAGCGTTGACCTCTTGTTCGAGTACCTTCCCCTCCGTTTGCGCTTTTACGATCGCGTTTACGTTCCTTGTGAGAGCGACCGAGCTAGCTATCGTATCCTGATCGGTTCCTGACGCAATCTGAATTAAGCGGGTCTGCGTTTGAATAACTTCGTCGCCTGTTTGACCAAGGCCCGCAAGTAACACGATGAACGCTATGTCACGTGACTGAGCGGCGGCCATGGGAGCGATCATGCCACCCTCACTGTGGCCGATGAGTCCGATCTTTTTCGGGTCGATATCCTTTCTGTTCTTTAGGAACTCGACGCCCACCAACACGTCGTGAACGAAGTTCTCGCTGGTGACGGTCAACGCACCCAGATCGGAACCGCCAGCGCCGCGATCATCTACACGCAGGACTGCGATGCCATTTCTGGTAAGGTGATCGGCGAGCACGAGAAAAGGTCGATGGCCGGCGATAAAAGAGTCGCGGTTCTGCGTGCCACTACCTGAGATAAGGAGAACGACAGGATGTCTTGCATTGCCATCGCGCGGAATTGTCAGTGTGCCGCTCAGCTTCACGTTGTCTGCAGCGTTTCGATAAGTCACTTCTTCTTCATCGTAGGGATACGGCTTCTTTGGGTCCTGCGGCCGACTTATCGTGGGTATCTCGGCGGCGCGTTTGAAAACGAAAGGTGTCGATCCGGTGCCTTGTTTGAACGTCCCGACAATCTCATCGTTCTTGTCGTTGAGCGTTCCCTCAAAGCTCATGCCGAATTTTGGCGCCGTGAAACTCACCTTGTTTTCAACCAGCGTTATGGTTTCTATCGGCAGATCGTGTACATCCTGATCGACGCTGTCGAACTTCGCTACGTAACCGTTACCGGATGCCTCAACCTTCAGCAGTAGTCGCATCTTCACGCCGCCAACTTCGAGCGAGCCGAGCCAATTGCCGGCAAGCGAACGGTTCGATGTCTGAGAAAAGCTCGGCGCCGCGATAACGAGGCAAACGAATGCTAGCAATAAAGTGTGTTTCATGTTCTTCACCTTCCACCATTAAGCCGCGACAGGATCTGGACGAATTCACGCAGTCTGTCGAAATTGATGATTATCAAGGTCGGCACCGCGATTAAGATCACCCCGCCAAGCACCATCCCGACCTTGGCCCACGCGCGATGCTGGTTTAGTTTGGGTTCTGGTGCAGCTCGTAATGCCAACCAGCCAAAAACAATTGCTAAGATCGGCTTTTCCAAACCCAAAAGATTAACGAACGAAAATATTCCCAGTACCAGTGAAATGGTCGCAAAGGCATACTTCTGACCGAGTATTAGTGCTTTTTTGGTCTCGATATCACTCATGGTCTATTTCTCCAGTACTAATTCGGAATTGATTTTGAACGGATTCTCTTTGAGCAAAAGCATCAGCGCGCCGAAAATAACGAGAGGCGCTGCCCTAATCACGATTCCGGGATCCTCTTCGGGAACCATTTCGAACAGCTTGAAAGCGATCAGCAAGACGACAGCGACGGCAAATGGCTGCCAAGTGATGCGTCTAACCGGTTGCTCCAAATGTCTGCTCACAGCCAGCCACAGATCAACAGATGTCTCCGCGCGCGATGAGCGTTGAAGAATCGTGTCGATGTCGTGTAGTTGGGTAATTTCGGCGCGGCACTTTTCGCAAGAGATCAAATGCAGATTCAGATCTTCTTTTGAAAGTTCTACTGTCTCGCCGTCAGCCTCGGCCATCTTGGCCATTAACACTTTTTCGCAAGCAATCTCTTTCATAACTGAACTACCTCTCTAGCGTTGCTTGTAACTTCCGTCTCGCGTGAAACAGCCGGCTCATTACCGTCCCTTTCGGGATCTCCAGCCGCTCGGCTAGCTCGTCGTAACTCAGGCCGTCAAAATACTTCAGTGTGACGATCTCGCGGTCTTCCCGATCGAGGGAGAGCAGAGCTTCTTCAAGTGCGAGCATTTCTTCATCTCCAATCGCTGAATTCGACGCGACTATCACCGTTTCATCTACGCTTTCGGTCTCACGTCTGCGTGCTGCCATCTTGTAGCAGCGGTTACGAAGCAGGACATAAAACCACGGGTAGAACGGCCGCGCTTCGTCAAAACTCTTGAGCGCTCGGAAGGCGTCAATGAACCCCTCTTGTGCTGCATCGAGAGCGTCTTCGCGATTCCCGAGAATAGCCGTAGCGTGACTCACCGCCTGTCTTTGATACCGCTCGACTATGTAACGAAATGCTTCGTTCTGGCCCTTTTTGCATCTTTCAATCGCTGCCTGGTCATCCATTGGCGTTCTCACCTATATGTATCCAGCGCGAGATGAAAATATTCAAAAGATTTTGGTTGATTTCGATGGAAGTCGGAAGGTCCAGCTACAAAATCCCACCGACTGCGTCGGTGGATGGTTCATACTCAGCCTACAAAGCAGCGCTCCCGATGGTTCGACTAAATCCCACCGACGCAGTCGGTGGATCGTTCATACCTAACCTACAAATTCGACGTCGTTCTCTGACACAAATCCCACCGACGCAGTCGGTGGATCGTTCATACTTAACCTAAAAGCAGCGCTCCCGAGCTTCATTATTCGCTTGAGCATGAGGTAAGCTCCCTGTCATGTTCCTCACACCTTATACTCACGTGGAGTGGGCTTACCAGCTCCACTATCACCTTTGTTTTCGAACTCACCGTCGACGCGAGTTTTTCAAAACTGGCACTGAAAAACTGTCGGACACTCTCAATCAACTCTACACCTTGCATGGCTATCACGGTCTGGAAATGAAGCTGCGTGCCGCCGATGTTCAGTTGCTCTTGAGTCTTAAACCAGAACACGCGATCTCCGATGTACTGAAGAAGATTAAAGGTGAGAGTTCGGCGCTGCTGTGTGCATCAATGGAAATTGAACCTCCATTATGGGCACGTGGTTATCTCGCTCGCACTTCAGGAAAGGTGAGGTCGGCAGCAGTAAAAAGCTATTTGGAAAAACAAGCTCAACACCACGGCTATGATCTTAGACCTCTACCGCCTGTCTTTCGGTTTCGCAACTTCGATCCGCCTCAGTTCTCAGTGGCGCACGCAGTCTTTGATTTGAAATATCATTTGGTCGTGGCGACTAAGTTCAGGCAGTGCATATTCGATTCAAGGTTAGGCGGGGCGCTAGTTGAGTATTGGCTCAAGGTGGCCGAAAAACGTGAGTTTGCGCTCGATCAGGCAACTGTTCTCCCAGACCACGTGCACATGGTAGTGCGAACTACACCAAAGATGAGTATTGGCGAGTGCGGACTTCTATTGATGAACAACGGGCAGTATTTCGTCGGTAAGTATTGGCCATCACGCTTAATTCAAGCAGGGATAGATCAACTCTGGCAGCCCTCCGGATATGCCGGTAGCTGCGGCGAGTTGCCAACAGCGCTATTGAAGAGTTTTCTGGCTTCGTAGGTAAAGTATGAACGATCCACCGACTGCGTCGGTGGGATTTAGTCGAACCATCGGGAGCGCGTTGTAGGTTAAGTATCAACGATCCACCGACTGCGTCGGCGGGATTTAGTCGAACCATCGGGAGCGCGTTGTAGGTTAAGTATCAACGATCCACCGACTGCGACGGCGTAGAAACAACCTGCTGTGCGGGAACAGCGACATACGCAGTCGTGGCGATGGTTAGCGCTACAAGAATTCTTATCTTGTTCATCTCTTTGACCGCCTCTCGAGTTCGTTACGTATGCTTTGGCGTTGCGCGGGAGTTGGCAGAGGCCAGCGAACACACTCGCGACTAAGAAGAAAGTTGCAATTTTTCACGGCGCCGATCCAGAGTTGTACTTCAAACGAAAACCTGCTCCAATTTGGCGCAAGCGTTCGAACTCGGTCGCTCAAGTGGCAAACCCACCAGGAGTTCAACGGTTTGGTATCCACCCTCCCGATTCTGGACCACTGAGGAAATGAGACTATCATTCGGAATCAAGCAATCTGTAAGTGGAAAACTCAATCAGAGTGTTCTCCTCTTCACCCTTGTTTGTTTCAGCTCGTTTGCGATACTTGGGCAGCAGCCACAGAAGAAAACCAATAAGGCTCCCAGAGATGACACGAGGAATGTCAGGCAACAGGAACAAATAGGACGATTAGTAGCCATCAGCAATGAACTAAAAGGTGAAGCCGACAAACCTTCCGCCGCCTTGCTTCAATCTGAAGTGGCTGACGTGCTGTGGCAATTTGATGAACCTGTAGCCCGTTCAATCTTCCGTCTCGCGTTCGATACGATTCGACAGGATATAACGAACAGCGGTTCGTCCACTGAGACCAACCCTGACAGAAATTCTCTGGTTCAGTCGCGGCGACGAATCTCAGCTATCAGAGTGGTTCTTAACCGTTACGGTCTTCACGACCGCAAGAGCGCGGACGCCTGGCTTCGCGAGTTTGAGAACGATGTCGTGTCTAAACAACGAACTACGGATACCCGCTTCAAAATGTCGCCGGAGCAAGCGGAGTTACTAGCGGACATCGCGGCTGGGATGGTTTCACAGAATGCGAAGGAGGCGCAACGGCTGGGATCGCTCTCACTATCTTCCGCAAGAATTCCGTCGAGTTTTGGTCGTTTGTTGATGGCCTTACGAAGTACGGACAAAGCCCTCAGCGATATTCTTTTTCGACAAGCACTGATATCGCTGAGAATGAATGGCTTCGCATATGATCCAGCCCTCATTTCACTTACCAATTACGCATTCTTCTCCGATGGGAAACCTTTCCCCGACATCTCGTCCGCCGATGTAGGACTAATTGTTGCTTACTTCGCTGATGCAGCGGACGTCCAATCGTCCCGTTCACGAAGCGGGACCATTCGCACGGCCGGCGACCAGGCATCGTTGGGAAGCTTTTATGGCTTTCTGAGTAATCGCGTTTTGCCGATAGTGGCTCTTAACGCACCCGACAGATTGCTGTTGTTGAAAAGCAATACCGAAGAGGTCGCTCAAGCGCTTACCCTCGAACAACGGCGACAAGCGGAGATGCTTGCTTCGCTATCACCAGCAAATTCTAAACAGGGCTCTGAAAACAGTTCCGACATTGAATCGCGCATTCGACGCGCTGAGCAGGAAAAGGATGTCAAAACACGAGATTCTCTTTTGCGCAGTCTGGCTCTGCAGTTGATGCGGAGTGAACCGGAACGAGCACTGGAAGTTGCTGAGAAGATCGACGACCGGGAATTACGCGCTCAAACCCAGGATGATGTCTATCTCGTGCTACTGCGACGATCGTTTGAGAGTCGCGATGATGCAGAAGCGAAGACTGTGGCCCTAAAGCTGAATGACATTTGTCTGCGCGCAAGGTGGCTGGCGCGGATAGCGGGGAACATTCAAGATAAGGCGGAGGCAGCGGCGCTACTTTCCCATGCACATTCTTTTGCGTCGAAGAGTGACAACACACCAGTTAAGTTAGATGTGCTCTTGCTCATCGCAAAACAACTTGTGCGATTCGATCAGGTTCGCGGCTTTGAGATACTTTCGGAGGCGATCAATACCACGAATCGACTTGAGAAAGGTTCATCCAAATCAAGCAATTCCGTTCCAGCTGTGAGAGTGATAACTATGACGGTGGTTGATGGTGAGGAAGTGTCTACTGATGATCGCGTAACAATTGACTCTATCGACTTCAATCAGATTGCCTCGTTCGTGGAACTTGATTATCTGAGGACGACTTTTCTGGGTAATGATGTCAGGGACCGGATTCTTCGGTCAAAATACTTTATTGCTCTCGCTCGTAGTGTCCTGCAGGTTCCGCGGAAGGGCTCAGGGTACGAGCGCACGGTAGACGATCTTATTCGTTTTTGAGGCTCAGCTGTTAGCTGATGAGCGCGAAGCGGCAGGGTTGGACCCAAGCGGTTCCGGCGTTCATCGCGAAGCGCAGGGCGGCACTTTCCGGCGTTCAGTCCGTTGCCGCGCTGAAGGTGTTGATTTATCGAGTGAGTTCGCCGTAGTTGCACAGGATCCGCGTAGCATTAACTGCGTGGGCGGCGTAGAATGGACGCCCACGAAACCTAACATCAAAGATTATGAGCGAACCAAAGCCCAATGAACCGTCGCAACTCACTGCGAAAACTCAGAAACTGCCCGCGCTGAACCGACCTCCGACAGAAGATAGCGCCGAGTTTCTCGCGCAGCAGGAAGAGGTCAGGCAGATGATCGGCGCCGACGTAGCGCTCACCGAAATTCTTTCAAAGCTGGTGTTGATGATCGAAGCGCAGACGCCCGACATGCTTTCTTCGATACTGCTGCTAAGTGATGACGGTAATCACGTACGGCATGCAGTCGCGCCAAGCCTGCCGGAGAGTTACGTTAAGGTGATCGACGGTAGTCCGATTGGGCCCAAGCATGGTTCATGTGGAACTGCTATGTTTCGCGGGAAACCAGTGAGTGTCAGTGACATTCTCACTGATCCTCTTTGGGATGATTACCGGGATTACGCAACAGCGATTGGCATGCGGGCGTGCTGGTCTACTCCAATCATGTCGAGCAAAGGAAAAGTGCTTGGTTCGTTTGCGATGTATTATCGCGAGCCGCGCAGTCCCGATGGCGAAGAACGACACCTCACGGAAGTTGCGACGAAACTAGCCGCCGAAGCGATCGAGCACTCAGCTCGGTTGGAAGCGAAGTAACTGCCCGACTCGCGACCGTAAACAGCCTCTGGGATCTATGCTGGCGAGCGTGCGTCTCGACGGCGAATCAGGAAGGCGGCTACTGAACTCGCAACCGCGAGGACTGCCGCAATCAGCATCACCCTCCGGAATCCCGCTACGAAACAGTCCTTCACTACTTGTTTGAATGCGTTGTGCATTTCGTCACTCGCCGTCGACGGTAGCTCCATAGCTGCCAGCTTGATTCGGTCGCTCTCGATCGTCTGCCGTATTTCCTGAGGAAGATTCACTTGAGCCAGAGCCTTATCCAAACACCAATTGAAGGTTTGGAACATGATGACGCCAAGCACGGCGATTGACAGCAGGCCAGCTGTGCGTGAGACCGCATTATTAACTCCCGAGGCGATACCGGCGCGACTCTCGCTCACTGAATTCATCACAGTAGTGGTGAGCGGCGCCACGCTAATTGCCATGCCGATGCCCAGCACCACCACCGCCGGGAAAAAAGTGGTCCAGTAACTTCCACCAACCCTGGGTCTTAGGAACAAAGCAAATCCAATTGTTGCCAGGAGCGGACCGATGACCAATGGCAAACGCGAGCCGTAACGCTTAATCAAACCTCCCGACCAACGCGATAGAAGAAACATGATCAGTATGAAGGGAAGAATCGCGGCGCCAGCAGCAGTGGAACTATAGCCCTGGACTTGAATCAAATTCAGTGGCAGGAAAAAGAGGCTGCCTGAGAGTGCCGCGTACAAGAACAGAGTCAAAAGGTTTGCGCCGGCAAAGTCGCGCGAACGGAAAAGTGACAAAGGCATCATCGGAGACCGCCGTCGTGCCTCGACCGTTACGAATCCGATGAGAATAACGACACCGGCAATCAAACTACCGATCACGATGGGACTGCGAAATCCCAATCGCGCCGACTCAATTAGTCCATAAACCAAACCACCAAGACCTAACGTCGCCAATGCCGCGCCTAACAAATCCAACTTGCCGGCGTCTGCCTCGTCGCGGCTCTCTGGAACGAACCGAAACACAATTAATAGCACGACGACTGCGAGAGGCAGGTTCAGAAAGAAGACCGCGCGCCATGAAACATTTTCAATCAACCAACCGCCGAGCACTGGCCCAAGAGCCGTGGTTATTGCCGTTGAGCCTGACCAGGTGCCTATTGCTTGTCCGCGATCCTCTTCGGCAAATGACGCACTAATGATCGCAAGACTTCCGGGAACTAACAGTGCACCACCGATGCCTTGAACTGCCCGCGCGATGATCAACTGCTGAACGTTTGGCGCAAGACCGCACCAGAGCGACGCCAGCGCGAAGACCGAGATTCCGATGGCATAGATCAGCCGGCGGCCAAACAGATCTCCGAGCGATCCTCCGAGCAGCAACAACGCGGCGAGAAAAAGCGCGTATGCTTCAACGACCCACTGCACGTCAGTGGCAGTTGCATTGAGGTTTTGCTGTAGCGCAGGCAGGGCAACGTTGACGACGGTACCGTCAATGAAACTCATGCTCGAACCGAGGATCGTCGCCGCCAGAATCCAACGACCGCGACTCTTCGAGCACGACTTCGAAGCATGGCCTGTAAGGATCAGCGCTTCGTCACATGGTGGCTTAACGATGCTCATCTATCTTGTAAAAGAATGCGCCGGTCGAATAAGCGACTAACGAGGGCGCCATGTCAAACGGATCAATCCGGATCCTGAGCCTCACCTGCGTGGTTGCTGGCGGGCCTTCATGATTTGATCAATCGACTTATCCAACGCAGGTTTGAGGCCGTTGTCTAACTCCAACGCCTTTGCAAAATCCTTCTGAGCTTGCGCGTCCTGTAATCGCAGCAACTTGATCATTCCCCGATTTGCGTACGCCTTCGCGTGACGCGGATCTACTTCGATCACTTTATTAAAGTCCACTAACGCTCCATCCAGATCCGCTCTCGCGCTGCGCAAGATACCTCGTTCGTACAAACAATCGACATCCGTCGCATCAATCTCCAATGCCTTGCTCAAGTCAGCGATCGCACCGTCGAGATCGCCTTTCTGCTTCCGAACGAATGAACGGTTATAGAATCCAATGAATCCGCGTGGGTTAAGTTCAATGCCTTTTGAATAGTCCGCAAATGCGCCATCAACATCACCTTTCTTCATCCGTGCGAACCCGCGACCTACAAAAGCTCGCCCATTCAGGGCATTGAGTTCAATGGATCTGGTGAAGTCGCTAATCGCCCCGTCAAGATCACCCTTGTCATCTTTCGCGATTCCACGGTTATAGAAGGCGTCAGCATAATCCGGCTTCAAATCAATCGCTTTATTGTAGTCAGCGATCGCTCCATCTGAATCACCTTTGTCTTTTAGTGAAGCGCCACGATTAAGGTAGGCCTCGGCTATTGGCTTCAGCTGGATCGATCTAGTGAAGTCGCTGATTGCCCCGTCATAGTCTTGCTGGCGCTTACGAACCAAACCGCGACTAAAGTAGGAGGCGCCGTAGTTCGGATCGAGTTCGATGGCCCTGTCGAAATGAGCCAGCGCAGCATCGAGATGGCCGGCTTCCAACTCGACGGTGCCGCGGTTGACGTAGTCCATCGCCAGACGTCGATTGACCTGAGAGTGACCGACAGCTGGGTTGAGCAGCAGGACGATCAGAAACAGCAAAACGATCGTGCATCGATGGGTCACGGCGCTCATTGAAAGTGGTGACAAGTCCCCGCACTCCAAATAGTATCGTGTCGGTTAGAATGGTTTCTATTCACCACAGCAACGATAGAAGCCGACTGCGCATCTATTTGTAACACGAAAATACGGGAGCATCTTATGAGTTGGAATCAACAATCTTCTAGTCCGCAACCGCGAAGTTCTTCATTTATTCCCGCGACAACAAATGAACGCGTCGGCGCTTTTCTTGCCAAAGTCTATGGTTGGATGTTCGTCGGTTTGCTGGTCACTGCTGTGACAGCATTCGTCGTCGCTTCTTCGCCCGCGCTGATCCAATTGGTTTTCGCAAATCGGATTCTGCTTTGGATGATCATCATCGCTCAGCTTGGATTGGTGTTTTATCTTTCCGCTCGAGTTGAAAAAGTGCAACCGACAACTGCCGGTCTTCTCTTCCTCATATATTCTGGACTGGTCGGCGTAACGTCGTCAGTAGTGCTGCTGGTGTTCACCGGGGCATCAATCGCGCAAACCTTCATCATTACCGCCGGAATGTTTGGCGCGACTGCTGTCTTTGGGACTGTGACCAAGAGAAGTCTCGCGGGACTCGGTCACTTTATGTTCATGGGGCTGATCGGTCTGGTGCTGGCATCGATCGTAGGGATCTTCTGGCACAACGACGCGCTGCAGTTTGTGATTTCAGTCGTCGGCGTGATCGTGTTTACCGGATTAACGGCCTGGGATGCACAGAGACTAAAGCAGATGGCTGTTGTACTGCCAGATGGTCGCGTCGGGTCGTATGCAGTGGTCGGCGCTTTGTCCCTCTACTTGGATTTCATTAACCTCTTCTTCTTCCTGCTGAGGTTCATGGGAGGTCGAAGAGACTAAGAATCGTAAATCGTGTTACGGTGACTTCAGGCGACCCCTCATGTCAGTGTATGCAGATTTGATTAGGTTCATAAGCGCCGTCGCATTGACGTCACTTTCGGGTCTGAGTTTCACATGTCGCATGAACTTGCCGGTGCCTTCCAACAGACCCTCCGGGTCGGCAATCTCGGCACCACGAAAGAATCCCACGTTGACGTGATCTTTGAACGCATTGACATAGCCGAATGCGGCGTCAGCCACACACGCAGTCGGGTGGCCATCATGCAATAACTCTCGAACGTCGTCTCCGCAGGCGCGCATGAACTCAAACCACTGCTGGGCGATTGCTCCCAATTCACCCGAATGCTCGCGTATCCAGATCTCGATGGCTGGGTCTCGCTTGATCGCACTGGGAAATCTCAGAAGTTGGTTCATGGTGGTTAGCTGCGCACTGGCTCTTCTGTTTATTTCGTGTGGTTAAGTGGATCGATCTACGGCGCGAAAAATACGATCCACGAATTCACACGAACTGACACGAAGCATTTACAGATTCAAGGCCAAGCGGCTTGTTGCGACTGTCAAACTATCCTCGTCCCCATTCCGTTAGGCGAGCAATGTTCACGCTCCTTCAATTTCCAAAGGCGTACAGGCTGCTTTCGGTTCTCACGTAGATGTTCCCATCGGCTAACGCAGGTGTCGCGAGGATAGCGCCGTCCAGTTTGTTTGTAGCCAGTATTTTCAACTGTTCACCGGCATCCAGCACAACTATCACGCCCTCTTCCGACGCAATGTAGATCTTATTGTCGGCGGCTACCGGTGAGGAATAGTAAAAGCCCGGCGCTCCCAACCTTCCGCTGTACACCAACTCCCCTGTCCTCGCCACTCGACAATAAACAATACCGCTATTCAGGAACGTGTAGAGTCGCCCGTTGTAATACAAAGGTGAGGGAACACCGGGAACGCCCTTTCTCTCCGACCAGGCGATATTCGTCTGGCTGACTTCGCCCTTGCCACCAGGACGTACGCCTACGATGCGAGAAGAGTTGTTCGCGTAGATCTCAGCAGCCCGTTCAGGGTTTCGCCGTTCAGCCGCCTCCTCTAAAATGATGTCAGGTGCGGCAAAGAACAGCATACCGCCGCCAATTACCGGAGTGCTTTTCCCACACGGCGGCAGTCCGCCGACCCACCAGCGCTCCGCACCATCCGCAAGATTGTAGACCATCAAACGCTGGTTCGGCTTAAAGTCACCGCCGAGGACGATAATCTCGTCGATCCCGTCGTGACTCCAATGCACAGGAGTGGACCACCCGTACTGAAACATCGAGCGATCGGTTTTCCAGACTGTCTGGCCGTTGCGCCGATTGACTGCAAGCAGGTAGGCGTCTTTGCCTTGGTGATTGAGCACTAACAAATCACCGGCGATGATCGGTGAAGCGACCGCACCGTACGGGTTTTCCGGCATTGGGAAACGCCTTTCCCATTTCAGATTCCCGTTCAGGTCGTAACAAACCAACCCGTAAGATCCGAAGTAGACATAGACCCGCTCTCCATCGGTGGCAGGCGTGGAGCCGGCCGGGCTACTGATCTCATGGACCTTTTCGATCTGTTCGGGAGAAACGATACGGCGCCAAAGAATCTTGCCCGTGCTCCGGTCGATGCACAGCGTGGAGAGTTCTTTCTTCGCTTGATCAAATTCCGTCAGGAAAACACGTCCATCCCAAATGATGGGCGACGATAGTCCCGGCCCAACAGCAGTCTTCCACCGTACATTTTGGTTGGGACCAAAGTGAACCGGAGGTTTACCTGCGCCGAGACCCGAGGAGTTAGGCCCTCTGAACTGCGGCCACCACACGTTGCCGCCTTGCTGCGCCGCGACCGCGAAGTCCGACAGAACGACGATTGCGAGAACAGTGATCCAAGAAGCTCGTCTCATAATGTTGATTCCTTTAACAGTAACTGCAGAGTTCCGGACTTCGTAGGGGTTTGTGTTATTTCGTGTGGTTTCGTGGATTGTGTTTTCCCGACCATAGACGATCCACGAATTCACACGAACTCACACGAAGTAAAATGACTGAACCAATCTCCCTCAGGTCGACGAACGGCTGGCTGCCGAACTCGACAGACTGATTGAACCAGATCAACTGCCAGGTGATTGTGGAAAACTTTAAAGCCCGTGCGTTTTGCGATTTCTCGAGCAACAGTCAATTTCCCAATGGCGAGCAAGCCATGAAGGAAAATGAGTTCCAAATGTCAAACCTTAACGGGATTTTCGGTAACAGGGCTTCCAAGTTGCACGTGGTTCAGGAGGCGATAACTCTCTGGTCATCATGAATAGCTCTATCGACCCAACTTCGGTATATCCGCCATCAACTATCTCGATTTGTTCTCTCGATTGCGCTCTCCGTCGAAACAGATGCTGTGTGATTGCCTCTCTATATCTACGCGATGTCGCCGCAGATGTGCGCTTTCCTTTGTAGATGATCACATAGCCCTTCCAATCGTTTTGACCCGACATCCGATTCGACAACGCAATAACGTAATTATCGAGACGAGCCAATGTGTCATCAACTGAACGGAAGCGGAACTCATCGAACGCAATCGACCTCTGAGTGCTTTCATCCAGAGTTGGAAAACACGGACAGCGCAAGTGCAAATCTTTTCGGGTGGGAATGTAAGAGGTCGCAATGAGTCTCTGATCTCGGTCCCACGCCACTGTATATTCCACACCTTTTTCGCGGCTTGAGTAATAAGTTGTGGGCGTGTCCTCAACCGCCTTCTCGAAGTGATCTTGATCTAATTGAAGCTCTGACAACGGTCGCGGTTCCTTCCATCTGATTCGGACCTTTAAGACTGTGTCGGCAGCAACGTTCCATCCCGATGGATCGCCCGCACAAGGTGAAGTCGAATAGCTGATATTAACCAGCCCTTCGTCCGCCTCATACTGGCACTGGCAAAACCGCGATGCACGCTCACACGAACATAACGTCTTTGGTGGACCGAGAAGTTGTTCCACGTCTGCGCGTTTTGATTTCAATGGAACGATCCCTCGCCAACCCTGTGCGTTCGCGTGTTGGAAACCTACTAAGAGAATTAGTGTGAATGGGACTAACAGTTTCATCGATGCGAGCCTTGACTGGTGCTATTCAGTTCCATGCGCGCTAGCGGATGGCTTCCACTCAACACGAGATATCACTGGCAACTTTTACTCATACGCTGAGTCTGGGCCATGCGCTGCCGCACACGGTACCGAATTGAACCATCCTCAACGGCTACGCTCCGAATTGTTTTAGATGGTGATCGGTGTGTTTGTAGGTCGCCACGCCCCACTCGCGCCACGTCAATGGTCCAAACAATGGATGCGATGGTCCGGCGCCATCACGAGGGCCGGTGCCGATTCGTTCCAACAAGTCCAGAACCCCAGCGCGCTCTTCTTCGAACGATGCCGCAACAGCGGGCTTCAACTCAGGCGCGGTCGGCGCGCCTTTCGGAAACGGAACCACGTAAAGGATTAGGTGCTTTAGTGGAAAGACCTGAAACACGCGCTTGCTCTTGTTGGCCACCGGCAATTCTCCAAGGGTCATGCTCGCCGACAAGCGAAGATGTTGCAGCATGGACGTTACATCCATGCTGCCCCATCGCCGAGCGGACGATTCAGACAATGACCTCACTCTACGATCGATTTCGGTCCGGTCACGCTCGTTCAGTATAGACCCCATTCTTAGTTTCCTTCCTTCTCTTGAATCTAATCAGGCTCTGCGACGCCTGCGTCACGAAGACCCCTCAAGCCATCGACTAACTTGCGATAGTTTCGATCTCTTTTTCCTGCGCCGCATCCCCGTAGTTCGAACGCGAAGAAGGTTACCAGCGATTGTTTAGGATGTCAGTGGCTTTGCGAATCCTACCTGAGAGCCACCAACACGAAGAGGCGGGAACCCTCCCACAGATTCCCGCCAGGCGGCTGCATGTCCTCACCCCATGCAACCTTCATCCGCTAGGGAAGCGGACTATCTTTAACGCGCAAAACACCGACGAAAAGGGTCAGTCGATCCGTTAGTTCTTGCGAAACTAGCGGAGGTAAGGCTTAAGTCTTTTGATTGGATCAACTACGCGCGGCGGGGTGGCACAGCTGCAAGATCAGACATCATAGTTCGACTGGCCACGGCGCGGACGTCTTGTAGGCCGTATCAAGGCTGTAGAGGTTCGCCTTGTTTGATTCGTAGTTCAATCGTCTTTACGTTCGCAAAATCTGTCAGCGGATTGCCTGTTAACACCAGGAAGTTAGCTTCATAACCATCTTTGAGATATCCGATCTTGCGTTTGGGAAAGATTGTAGCGGCCGTCGCTTCACACCACATCTTCAGCAACGTGAGATTATCGAATGCCTGGAGTTTTGCGAGACTAAGCGCTTCCGCAAATGCTGTTTGCCGGAAGCTATCACTCCCGACGGCGATAGACACATGATGTTTCCAAAGCAGGTGCAGGTTTTGGATCAACATAGCTCGCACTGCTAACCGATCACGTTCATTGTGTTTCTCGTTGAACGTTTCCTCGACTGTCTCTCCAATCGTCGTTACCACGACAATCTTTTTCTGCCCCGCGAGTTTGGCATCAGCTTCTGAGACCTGATAACGCGAGAGATTTGTATAATTTGCGATATCGTTTCGATCCGGTCTGAAACCCGGTAGATGATTGATCTCATCAACACCTGCGGCCACGGCGTAATGAAAATCGGCGGCGGTTTCTACGTGCGTTGAAACGCGCAGCCCGTCACGATGAGCCCTGCGCACGATTTCAGGAAGAATCGCGGGGTCGAGGCCTTTCCAACCGTCATATGCTTTGTCGTCCTTGCGCTTTGCATACTCTTCAGAATAGAGCAAGTAGGTCTTGATGAAGTCAGGCTTGCCCGCGATGATAATGGGCCACTTGTGTTCGAGATCCGTGGCGTTGTCGATGACGTAATAGAAACCTCCTTCGCCATCCTCCGGCTTGAAGCCGCGTTGAGGGGTCACGATTTCAATCGGATGACCACCTGAGCCCGTTAGACCACCATTCGAGAGTACTCCATCGACACTGTTGCGAAGATTGATTCGCGCGGACGTAGGCTGTTTTGATCTTAGCAGGCTATTCGGATTCTTGACGTAGAAAATTCCTGCTTCAAGATACATCCTATTAACGCGTGCGAAACGTTCGTCACTGGACCAATCGAGGTTGTGATTGTGAGCTTCGCCAAATGGCGGCACGACATATTTGCCCGAGAGGTCAAAAACGCGATCGACTTGCGCGGGTTGCTTGCTCGTCAACATGCCACTAACTGAATAAAACGTCCGGCGAACAAACTTCTGGCCGTCGAACCAGTTTCCATTAGCGAACTCATAGTTGTGATGGGTCGTCGAAACCTGTGCCTGCGCAGAGAAACTAAAAAGCAGAAGGGCAACTACAATAGCTCTTCTCATGAAGTCTCCTTTGCTTATCGAACACCGCAGCCCAAAGGATTAGTGCATGAAAGGTTTGGTTGTGGAGTTATCGGGTAGCGCATGGCCCAGACAGTCTATTCAGTACCGTCCGCGGTAGCGGATGGTCTGGACTCAAGATTCATTACTTCTGCAGTAGTCAGGATTGCTTGATGGCGCGCTCCTGACGTTTATTTCATCTCTGTCGCAGGTTTTTCTTTGAACGGTCTGAGCGCATCTGCCGGTGAAATCTCGTTCCCTTGCTTGTCAACGTAGTGCATGTCGAACGCCGTGTCCGAATACACGTACAAGACGCAAGCACTCAGGCATTTGAACTGGTGGACATGACGGGACGGCATCAAGGCGAATGCACCTGCTCGCAGAGTCACAGGCTTGGCGTCCTTCATTTGGAGACTAGCCGCGCCACTGACCATCATCAGGTGTTCGTTTGGAGTGTGCCAGTGCCAGGGGAAGATACATCCTGCCGTGCCCTTCGCCAGAATAAAGGAAGGCCCTTTCGTCGGATCGCCACTGGGAAATGATGCGGTGGCGCACGTCGGCAGAGGCGGAACGGTCACAAATTTCATCGTAGCCATGTTGGAGCCCGGCTGCGCAGTCATTTCCTGCGCCCGCACGGAAGCGGTAACGAAAAGAGTGACTGCCAGACAGAGCATGGTCCAGAAAAATCGATTTCGAGTCTTCATAACCATTCCTTCTTTACTGAGATGAACTTGCAAGTCGGCCCACATTCTATATCAGAAGTGGTAGCGAAATGCCCGTTCGTTTCGAAGCAACTTCAGAAAAGTCGCCAACATTCCCGCTGCGGCGGTGTTAACCAATAAACGACTTTCATTTGGTGAACCAACCCAAGACCAAGTACGTAAAGACTCCCGGAGGACCGCGACGATGCAAACGTTCTTGCAGGACTTGAAATACGCGTTGCGTATGCTGAAAAAGAATCCAGCGTTTACCGCCGTAGCGATTCTGACGCTGGCGGTGGGCATAGGCGCCAATTCCGCCATCTTCAGCGTTCTCAATTCAGTCCTGTTACGGCCGTTACCTTACCGGCAACCAGATCATCTCGTCCGGGTCTACAGCGAGTTTCCCACGATGCAGCTCCAGAAGTTCTGGCTCTCACCTCCCGAACTGCTGGACATTCAGCGCGAGGCAAAATCCTGGGAGGCAATTGGCGCCTGGGCGCCGGGCGGTCAGAACGTCGGTACTGAGAGTGAGCCACTTCGAGTCACGTCCGCCGCAATCACGCGCAGCTTGATTGATGTGCTGGGAGTGCAACCTGAACGTGGTCGCAACTTCTCTGAAGAAGAAGATCGCGTTGGTGGACCAAAAGTCGCCATCATTTCACATGGCCTCTGGCAAAAAGGCTTTGGTGGCGCAAGTGACATCATTGGCAAACAGATTCAGGTCAACGCGGCGACAACTACGGTTGTGGGTGTGATGCCCGCCAGTTTTGCATTCCCTCCCGGAAGTAACGATCAGGTCGAGCTGCTCGTGCCTTTCCAATTCGATACCGCCAACCCCGGTAGTCGTGGTTCCCACTTTCTGTCAGTGATCGGAAGGTTGAAACCGGGTGTGACTATCGAGCAGGCTCAGAGCGAAATGACGAGCTTAATGGCCGGCTGGAGAAGTGAGGGTCGCGCGCAGCACTTACTAAACCCTCAAGGTCACCCAGTGATAATGCTGGGTCTTCACGAAGACGTTGTCGGCTCAGCTCGCAAAGCAGTGTGGCTGCTAATGGCTGCGGTCGGTTTTGTTTTACTGATCGCGTGTGTGAACGTTGCGAACCTGTTATTGGCTCGCGCGGAATCACGTCATCGTGAGTTTGCAGTCCGTCTCGCCCTGGGAGCCGGTCTAAAACGGATGGTCCGACAATTCGTTGCCGAGGGTTTTGTACTGGTCTTAATCGCTTCGATTCTCGGAGTAGCGCTTGCATTCGCGGGGTTGAAGATCCTGCTACTCTTTGCGCCCGATAGTGTGCCGCGCACCGAGGAGATCGGTGTCGGTCTTCCCGTACTCGCGTTTACCATCGCAGTTGCAATCGTTGCTGTCTTTCTCTTTGGCCTCGCGCCACTGGCTCAAGTCAGTGAACGTAACCTGGCTAACTGGATTCGAGGCGCGGGGCAACGCGCAATCCGAGGAGGAGGGCAAGCGCTCCGCAAGGGCCTCGTAGTTACGGAGATTGCCCTTGCAGTGATTTTGGTTATTGGCTCCGGCTTGATGATTCGCGCTTTCTGGAAGTTGCAACAGGTCAATACCGGCTTTGATCCCGCAGCTGTTGTCAGCTTCAGCTTGAATCTCCCGACAGCTAAGTACAAGGCCCCCGAACGTCTCCAGTTTGTAGACTCGCTCGAGCAGAAACTCAGCACTATTCCCGGTGTGGTTGCAGTTTCCATGGCAACTGGATTACCGCCCCTACGTCGCATCAACGCAAACGACACCGAGATCGAAGGCTACCAGCAAACACCCGACAGCCCGGCGCAGAACGTTGACTACTGGAATATCGTTGGCAACGACTACTTCAAGACGATGAAGATCCGGTCGTTGGAGGGGCGCACCTTTGAGCCGCAGGACGACAACCCAAACGCGATGAAGGTTGTGATTGTCAACCAGGCGCTGGCGAAAAGATTTTGGAAGGGAAGTCCGATTGGCCGCCGTGTGAATCCAGGTTTCGCCGATCCCAAGGTCTGGTTAACGATCGTCGGCGTAGTTGAAGACACCAAGAACGCTGGTATGGATAAGCCCGCTGGCCCCGAACTTTACTTTCAGATGCGACAAGTGAATCAGTTTATCGGTGCGAACGTAAATTTTGTCGTCCGCGGGGCGAATGATTCCGTGGCGCTGGAAAGCTCGATACGCAATGTCGTTCGCGAATTAGATCCGACCCTGCCGGTGTACAATCTCTGGTCCATGAATGAAGTGGTGTCGAAGTCGATGGTCCAACCACGCTTCCTCGCGCTATTGCTGGCTACATTCTCCGGTATCGCGCTGTTCCTGGCGGCGATTGGTATTTACGGTGTGATGGCCTATTCGGTGGCGCAGCGCACGCAAGAGATAGGAGTGCGAATGGCGCTTGGAGCGCGACCGCTTCACGTGTTGCGACTCGTCCTCGGACAGAGCCTGGGCATGTTGCTGATTGGCATAGTCATCGGGTTGGCAGGCGCATTTGCGCTGACGCGATTGATGCGCACGTTGCTGTTTGAAATAACGGCGACGGACCCGCTGACCTATGTAAGCGTAATTGGACTACTGACTGTCGTCGCACTGCTGGCGTGCTACGTCCCGGCGCGTCGCGCAGCGAAGGTTGATCCCTTAATTGCCCTGAGATACGAATAGGGCCGCAATCGGTGGTCCAGATATCGCTTTGGCTGGTAATGCTCAGCGGCTCGCCCACGCAACTACGAGGAAGGGAACTCACCGGCGATTCCGCTGCAACTTTTTGTTGGGTCGCAGTGGTGCTAGTGAAAGATCGGCGGTTTTCCTTTCGCCACTACGAATGCTAATCGTCTTACTCGCTACCTCGTATCCAGGTTTTGAAGCATGAAGCAGATAATCGCCTTCTTGCATCAACAGGAGAATGTATTTGCCTCGATCATCGCTTCTAACTTGTTGGGATTCAGATGGATTATAAAGGCTCGTCAGAATAACCGTGGCATCTCTCAGTATTCCGTTCTTCGTTGTCCGCACAGTCCCACGAAGCTCCATTTGAAGAATATGGTCTAGCAGGCCCATTGGAACGCCGACGTCGAGTACGCGGTTTGCGCCTCGCGAAAGGTACACGCGCCAAACCTCAGTATGCCCGTAACCTTTGAGCACTACATCAACTCGGTACTGCCCCCATGGTAGGGCTTTGACCTCGTATTCACCGTTAGTATTGGTGAGCGTTTGCTGAATCAACTGCTCAGTCGGTGAGTTTCCGCGAATGCCTTCAAGCTGGAAGAACGAAACTTGCGCTCCTTCAAGTGGTTGACCAGAGAGAGTTGTTATTCGACCGCGAACACTCGCTGGTTTCTCCTGGGCAAACATCGGGAATGCCACAACTATTAACACCAAAACTCTGACGACTGGTCTTAAACTCATATTCATATAGATGCAAACCAACTAAGTACTATCTAAGCAAGCGCATTTCATGGAGGTTCCTGACATCAGCGGAACTATTGAGACGCTGAAGGACGCAGACGTCGTTCAGGGTTTGCACGATACGCCTTACGGCGCAAAGGAAGTCGTAGTAAGAGAACC
>DATIBJ010000159.1:0-2577 GCA_035457565.1 Pyrinomonadaceae bacterium
AAGCCCATCGAAGAAAACGGAGACTTCCCAAGGGTCATGCCCAATACCGCTCCTCATTATCGCAACTGCAATTTGTGCGAGGCGATCTGTGGCATCGAAATCACTGTTAAAGCCGAGCAACGTTTGAACATCCGCGGCGACGAAGATGATCCTTTCAGCCGTGGTTACATCTGCCCGAAGGCCGTCGCCTTACAAGATATCCACTTCGATACTGATCGCTTACGACATCCTGTCCGGCGGACTCCTAATGGTTGGGAACCCATCAGTTGGGAGCAGGCTTTCGATGAAGTCGCAAACAATCTAAAACGAATTAACGCGCAGTACGGAAGAAACTCGATTGCTGCTTACCTCGGGAATCCCAACGTGCACAACTACGGAGCGTTGCTTTTTGCGCCTCGCTTTCTGCGCAGCTTGCACACAAGCAATAAATTCTCGGCGACGTCCGTCGACCAATTGGCCCATCATCTCGCAGCGTACCTGATGTTTGGTCATCAATTGCTTTTGCCGATACCAGATATCGACCGTACGGATCTGTTTCTGATCCTTGGAGCGAATCCGGCAGTCTCAAACGGAAGCATGATGACGGCTCCGGGCATGAGCAATCGATTACACGCGCTGCAACAACGTGGTGGCAAAGTCATTTTGATCGATCCGCGACACAACGAAACAGCCAAGCATGCCGATCGCCATCTCTTTATTCGTCCAGGTACAGACGTGTTTCTGCTGCTGGCGCTACTTCAAGTCGTCTTTGATGAGCGACGAACCCGCTTGGATCATCTGAGTTCATTCACAACTGGCATTGAAGAGATCGCGAAGGCCGTTGCGGAATTTCCTCCGGAGCGCACGGCGCCTGTTACGGGGATCGATGCTGACGAAATACGCTCGATAGCGAGACAGTTCGCTGCTGCAACCTCAGCTGTGTGCTATGGAAGGATCGGAGTGAGCACGCAAGAGTTCGGCGGCGTTTGCCAGTGGTTGATTAATGTTTTGAACATTGTCACCGGCAATCTAGATCGTCCAGGTGGCGCGATGTTTACGTTGCCTGCCTTCGATCCAATTACTGCCCCTGAGTCGTTAACCTCGCGTGGTAGTTATGGACGCTGGCAGAGCCGCGTGCGAAAGCTGCCGGAGTTCGCCGGCGAGTTGCCGGTCGCTGCGCTTGCGGAAGAAATCCTCACCGAAGGCGATGGACAAGTAAAGGCTCTCGTAACTCTTGCAGGCAATCCTGTGTTGTCGACACCAAACGGTCGTTATTTGGATCGTGCACTTGAGAGCCTTGAGTTTATGGTTTCGATCGATCCATACATCAACGAAACCACAAGACACGCGCACGTTATCTTACCACCCACGTCACCGCTCGAACGCGGGCACTATGACGTTGCTTTTCATCTGCTTGCGGTTCGGAACATAGCGAAGTTTTCACCTGCATTATTTGATCGACATGCAGACGCTCGACACGATTGGGAGATCCTGCTTGAGCTTGAAACCCGCATGAGGCGCGACGGCTTGCGCGGCAAAATGAGACGGAAGTTGATCAGCAGGTTCTTTGATCCTGAACGAATCCTGGATTTAGGTTTGCGTTTTGGACCTTATGGCGCGAAGTTGAATCCATTTTCCAAAGGACTTACTCTCAGGAGGGTGAAACGCGCTTCGCATGGAATCGATCTTGGCCCCTTGAAGCCGTGCTTGCCGGGTCGGCTCCGCACGGTCAATCGACAAATCAACCTTGCACCCGACGTGTTCGTCAAAGATCTCGAACGTGTCAGAGTCGGATTAGCGTCAAGCGTTGAATCCAATGGTGATCTTCTACTCATCGGACGTCGCCAACTTCGTAGTAACAACTCGTGGATGCACAATAGCCAGCGCCTGGTGAAAGGCAATCCAGCAAAACCTCAATGCACGATCCTCATGCATCCTACCGATGCTGCTGATCGCGACTTGACTCACGGGCAAGAAGTCGTGGTGACATCTCGCGTCGGGTCGATTGTTCTTCCGGTCGAACTTACGGATGAAATTATGCGTGGTGTCGTAAGTATTCCACATGGCTGGGGGCACGACAGAGAAGGGAATCGACTGACGGTGGCCCAACAACACTCCGGCGCGAGCATCAACGATCTAACAGACGAATTAGCTATCGACGAAGTTTGCGGAACCGCGGCTTTCAATGGAACGAAAGTAACGGTCACCGCTGCGCATGAAAATCACGGAAGACTTATGAGTAACACATAGGCCAATGGAGCGAATCCCGCTACAATCTAACCTATGATACGACGAGTTCTGCTCTATCCCGGTGAAGATGGTTTCATAGTTGCGGAGGTTCCCAGCCTTCCTGGCTGCATAAGTCAGGGAAGAACCCGCGACGAGGCCCTAACGAATGTGCGCGAGGCGATCTCCTTGCACGAGGAAACGCTGCGTGAGAGGGGCGAACCCTTGCCGGAAGATCGCGTAGAACTGGTCGAGGTTGCTGCGTGAGCAAGTTGCCGGTGATTTCAGGTGCCGAGTGTGTTAAGCCGCTTGAACAAATCGGATTCGAAGTACATCGACAGCGCGGCAGTCACATTGTTCTAGTTCGGAAAT
>DATIBJ010000160.1:0-32510 GCA_035457565.1 Pyrinomonadaceae bacterium
CTCATTGCGGACGAGGACGTCCGCGCTCCCAGTATTACTTAGTAGCATACACCCACAAGTGCCATCCCCACCGTGATGCAAGTCGCGATTCGATCGAGCGAGGCAGAACTGGCCCAACGATCGGGATCCAACGCTTGTTTAAAAAGAACGTCTTCACATCGACCCGCGCAAAGTTTCTGAACAACTCACGCGCCTCGTCACGACTGTAGACGCGCGCGAGAGGATTGCCGGCGCCGTCAGTGTTTTGACTTAAGAACTCGTCAGAATTCAGGTACGAAGAATTAGCCTTCAATTGTGTCGCGTGGATGCGAAGCGATTCCTCGGGTTCACCTGTCAACATTTTCACGAGCTTCATCCCCGCGTTCCATCTGAGCAAATGAACACCGGCTCGCCGAAGCATTGATATGTTCACGCGGTAGTTGTACGAGTTGCGGTGATAAAGCATAACTTCCGCGCGCCCGCCCGGCCGCAGCACGCGATAGATCTCACTAATTGCCGATTCTATATCAGGCGTGTGATGCAGCACTCCGTGCGAATAGACGAGATCGAATGTGTCGCTTGGGAAGCTGAGTTTCTCCGCGTCGTCTGTCTGGAATTTGCCGGGCAGATCGAATAGCTCGAATCGCTTCTGGGCTAACTCAATTGCTGCCTCAGTCAGATCGATACCAGTGTAGTCTGCGCCCGCTTCGGCGAATTGCGCGCCGTCAGTGCCGAGTCCACAACCGATCTCGAGAATGCGTAGGCCTTTCGTTTTTGCAAAACCCGCAGCAGCAGGTATATGCCACTCTTTCCTGTACCGATGTTCTGCGACAAGTTCAAAAAAGCGACGCGACCCCGGAGCTGCCTCGGCAAACTTCGTCCCACAAGGATGCTCCTGCCAAAACTGCCGGACACGCTCCTTGAGTTGAATGTTATCGGTTGTCGCCGTCATCGAAAATCAAAATCATTGGTCATATATCATTTGCCATTTATCATTTGTCATTTAGGAATGAATGTGGACTGAGACTGCTTCCGCCGAGTTCAAGTAGGCCGTTTCCTAAATGGCAAATGATGTATGACCAATGATTTGTATTCAGCGCACGCCAACGATCTTACTAATTATCTTCGGATCATCCGGCAGCAAACCTGACTTTGGTAATCGCGGAGTCAGTGTTCTCCAGTTTGGATCCATCGCAAAGACTTTTCGAAACAGCGGAAGCGATTCATCGACTCGTCCCATGTTTACCAGAGCGACGGCATGCCAGTAGATCATCTCCGCGTTGTTCGGAACTAACTTTTCTGCAGCTCCGTATTCACGCAACGCGCCTTCGTTATCCTTCTTTTCTACTGCGAGGTCGCCGGCATTCATGTGATTGTAAGCGCGTTGAAGTGTCACCAGCCGACGCAACTCTTTCAACGGTTCCGGACTGTCGTCTACGCGAAGATCAAAGACACGGTCCTTCCAAGCCTGACCAGTCGGTTTACCTGTAACCACTATCAATGCCGCGGATTGCCGCCCGCGAATGTCGCCGCCGGCGAGCTGGGCAGCGTCGAGCGCCGCCATCATTCGATCGGCGAGATCTCCTTTTGCACTCTGGAATGCCTGGGCCATCGCCGGCCAAACTTTGTCGTTGAGCATCAGGTTCGCTTGAACAGAGAAGTTGTTTCCGATGACGTGACCTGCTGCTTGAATATCGTTCTTGCCAGTGAAGGCGTCGACGCGCCCTTGCGCGTCGATCATTGCAACCTGTCTCACTTCGCGTGCTTCGTCTTTCGCCAGGAGTTCTTTCAGCGTGTCGGGCGCGCTTCGGCCAGAGCGCATTAAGTCGAGCCCGTTCTTGCCATAACTCGGATCGACGAATGATTGAGTTGCGACAGCGCCGACACCAGCTTCGGCCCAGGCGACTATTGATCCGACGGAAAACCAATGCGACTGCACCGCGACCCCAAGTTCGCCCGTTGCGGGATCACGCGCGACGATTGAGTAAGTGTGAACAGGTCGAGATGGAACTGGACTGTTGTCCGCTCTTGTATGTTTGATCATCGACGACAACAAAACGACGGTTAGGATTATCAACAACGAGAAGGCTCGCATAATCAACCTCCGAGAGAGTCATAGAACGCATGCATGACGAGAATGCCACTTACCGAACTGACAAATCTCAGGATGGAAGTCACGAAACAAAAGGATAAAAAGATGTATTGCGAATGACCCAGAAGGATAGCAGGAGATAAAACATGGCGTAGATGACGGGCGCGGGCAGACGGTTACGTACCGGCTCTGCACCGCTGATCGCCCACGCGGTGTGACGCACGAGCACGTACATCAAGATCGGCAGTGCAATTACTAACAGGGGATTCAGTGCAAAGGCCTTGCCGACGTGGCCATGCAAAAGTTGATGAAGCGCTCGCGTCGATCCACACCCTGGACACGCGAGTCCTGTTATGGTGCGAAACATACAAGCGGGGAAGAAGCCCGACTTGCCGGGCTCAAACACAAATGCGTAAACAGAAGCGCTGAGCGCGGCGAACCAAAACACCGCAACAGTCACACGACGGGTTAGCAAATCATTCGCCATTGGATGGTAAAACTAACATGCAGTTGTGTGGGGAAGAAACGCGCGACGGGAGGAGAAAGGAGCAGGAGGACTGGGCTCCTGCCCAGTGCTCCTGCTTCCCGAGCTAAAACCAACCCTTCTTGTTCTGAATATACGTTCTAACGAAGTCTTCGTCAGACTTGGTCAGGTAGATAATTCCTTCTATCAAACCAACGATCGAACCCGCGCCGCAGGTGATGAAGGTAATTACGATTTGGATCAATCCTTCAGTTGTATAGCCAAGGACAAATTTGTGAACGCCAAATCCCCCCACCAGTATTCCGAGAATGCCGGCAATGATCTTCTTGTCGGCGCCCATCTGCTTCCAGTCGGTCATTGCGCCAGGATTAACGCCTTGCATTGGTTGATAGCCGCCCACTCCCCCGCTTACGGAAGTGAGTGGCGCTTGGCAGCTTGTACAGTACTGGGCGCCTTCATCGTTCATCGCCCCGCATCTAGTGCAGTATCTAGTCATGTAGGTTCTCCGACGTTACTGTTCCTCGCATAACTTATGAAAGCGAGGACACTCCTGACCTGGTTGGCGTAGGTGCAAAGCAGTTAACTGTTTTGGATCGCTGCAATTCCGCCAAAGATGACGAAGAACAGAACATAGCAAACTATTCCAACTAATCCGAGTCCGATTGCGATGTAGCTGAAGAGCTTGGCTTTCTTCGACGAATCCATTGCGCCTTGAATATCGCCCGCGGCAACCTTGCCGTTAACCTGCGCCGCAAAAATAATCGCGACGATCGCCAGTGGCCAGCAACAAAAGAGCGAAAGGATCGCTGGAATCAGATAGTTTGGAACAGTTGTTGGCGTGCCCGAAGAGGCCGGGGGAGTCCATTGTTGAGACATTCAGTTTTTCTCCTGGATCGACAGACTAAATTAGAAAGCTCTTATGTTGCTTACGAATCAGCCGGGATAACTGCCTGGTCCTCCACCCGGGGCAGGTGGTGGCGGCGGCACAGCACCGTCTTTTCGTTTTTCGAAAATGGGCACAGCCAGAAGTCCGCCGAGAGTTGCTAGAGCAATAAGACACACGGCACCGATAAGGCTGCCCACGATTAATAGGAGCGTACCTGATAGCGGCATCTGTACGCCGGAATTTCGGAACGCTTCTTCCATCGCCGCACCGCTGTAGAGCAGCGCGATAGGAAGGCCTATGATCAGGTATATGACGCCACCCACCAGTCCAGCCAACGCACCAACAATAGCGCCGTCGCCTGAGGTTACCCGAACCGTCGACCCGTTTATGTAGAGCATACCTGCGAGAACACCTCCGCCGATGCTCCAAAGACAACAACAATAGTTGAGGAACGGGATCGCGGACAGGACGCCCACAATCAATCCACCGAGAAGAGCAGGTTTCAGTTTACTCATGTGTTTTTACATTCTCACTGGGAACGGATTTGGACGTGCAAACAAACTAATTGCGACCGGTGTCTAGACCTAACTGGGCATTTACACCTCGATAGCTTTAACCCTTTGATGTGCGGTGGAATAACTAACAAACGAGCGTCTGATTGTCAATGGAATTGCCGATATTTGTTGAACTTACGTCATTAGTGTAGTCTCAAAACGCGATGTACGAATTTGCAGTAACTCCAGCAGTTACGAACATCCGCCGCCGTGGCGTTGAGATAACTGAAGTCACCCCCGACAGTCTGGGCGCCGAAATCGATCTGCAAGCTGGTGACCGTATTATCAAGGTCAATGGGCGAGTGGTTCGCGACTACCTGGACTTTCGTTTCCAAACAGCCGGCGAAACCGAACTTCTTTTCGACGTAAAGAAGAAATCTGGCGAGGATTGGCAGATTGAACTTGAGCGCGATGAGGGAGAAGACTTCGGTTTCACGTTCGAGCAGATTGTCCCTCGTCAGTGCGCGAACGAATGCCTCTTCTGTTTTTGTAAAGGCAATCCCGAGGATGCGCGTAAGTCACTATTCGTTCGTGACGAAGATATCCGGCTATCTTTCCTTTACGGAAACTACACCACGCTGACCTCAATCACGGAAGACGAGATGCAGCGCATTATCGAGCAGCGGCTCTCGCCACAGTATGTTTCTGTTCACGCTACCGATTTAAGTGTCCGAGCGTACCTGCTGGGTGTTGATAAGAAACGTGCTGACATCTCCACGCAGATGAATCGTCTTCTTGATGCCGGAATTCAAGTGCACGCGCAGGTGGTCCTTTGTCCAGGTATCAACGACGAAGAGGTGTTGCGTCGAACGATCAATGATCTCGCTGCAGAGTTTCCGCGCATCACGAGTGTTGCGATCGTCCCTCTTGGTCTAACTCGTTACAACACCGATCCCCGGTTGTCTCCCGTCACTCCCGACTTCTGTTGTCGAGTTATTGATCAGGTCGGCGAGATGCAACGGAGTTTGCTCGCACGACTCGGAACCAACTTCGCGTTCCTTGGTGACGAGATCTACCTGCGCGCAGACAAACCGGTTCCGACTCGATCGCATTACGGCGACCTCCCTCAGATCGAAGATGGCGTTGGTATGGTCCGTTCATTCAAAGAAGAGTTTGCTGCGACGACAAGAAGAATGCAGCGAACGGGATTGCGTTTGGACCAACGACGGGGAACGATCTTTACCGGTACGCTCTTCGCGCCAGTACTCGAACCTTTGATCGAAAAACTCAACGTGAAGTTTGGCAGCGCGTTATCCGTCGCAGCAATCAACAACACCTACTTCGGCGGCGATGTCTCAGTGGCAGGTTTGTTGACGGGACAAGATTTGTTGGCAGCTCGTAAACAGATCGACGGCGACTTTGTATTAATTCCAAAACAGATGTTGAAGAGCGATGAAGATGTGATGCTGGATGGTATGAGGTTGGACCGGGTGCAAGCAGAACTCGGGCTGCCAGTGTATGCGATCGGTTTAAGCGAAGTACCGCGAGTGTTAGATGGACGGCAGCGATAGGTCTTACGTCCGATATGTCTGATATCGATCGATTAGACAAAAAGATTCTCGACGTTGGTTGTGGTCAGAATAAGTTTCCTGGTGCGATTGGCATTGATGCGAATCCACGATCGCACGCTGACGTCATTCACGATTTGGGAAACTTTCCGTTTCCATTCGAGAGCGATCAGTTCGATGAGATCGTTTGTCGTCATGTGATTGAGCATGTCCCTGACGTGCTTGGTTTTGTAAACGAGTTACATCGCATTACTAAACCAGGCGGACGATTGAAGATTGTCACGCCCCATTATTCGAATCCTGATTGGGCCACTGATCCCACACACCGCAATCACTTCAACAGCTATTCATTCACTTGCTTCATGCCTTCGTCGGCGCCATTTCCTTTCTACACACAGGCAGAACTTCGGCCGGTACGGACGCACGTGAGTTTGGCAAATCTCTGGCGCGCGATTGGTCTCGAATTCTTAGTTAACTTAGACGAGCGATCATCTTCGTTGCGCTTCACACGTAAGTTTTGGGAGTTCTATTTGTCGAGCATCTTTCGCGGGAAAGAGCTGTCCTTCGAGTTCGAAGTGATCAAGTCGGCGGCTTCGCAAGCAAGATGAAACGACAGCCTGCTGACTTGTCCGGCAAACGGTGATCGCTGAACGATCTTGGGCCTGAATAGTCGAGCGCCATCCCGCCAAATTAAGGACTCTCAAAATTTCCTATTTGACCGAAAATCTGGACAACGTCGTATGATTTTCTGTAGATTCGCTCGCCAATCGCCGTTAAGGAGCGCGAAACGGCAAGGAATTGGCGCTTTCCATACGCCAGTCTAAGCGGCGTGGGATTTGCTTAAACGTAAGATCGACCTGTCGTGGTAGTTACTCGCGGTAGTAAAACCTTCGAAATTCTGACGCAGAAATTCTTCCGAAAAGGAACGATTCAGGTTTGCCAAATTCGGCACCAAATGAATCTCCAATCGCGATCAGGCTCTACCCTGTACCCGCACACTGCTCAGAGATCTGCGAGTTAAATCCACGACGGACGCGACTGATACTCCGAAACCTTTGCTGACGGCCAGGAGACGTTGTCGGAGTAGGAGCTCAACAACCTTTCTGACGGAGGAACACAAGAAATGACAAAGCTTTTTCCAAGGATTACAGCTTTGACGGCCTTTGTCGTCTTACTTGTGGTACCGGTCTTTGCTCAGACCACTACCACTGGTTCAATCGCTGGAGCTGTGACCGATCAAACCGGGGCGGTAGTTGCCGGTGCTGAGGTCGTCATTAAGAACAATGGCACCTTAGCTGAAAACACCGTCACGACTTCCGACAACGGCACCTTTAATGTCCCGAGTCTTGCCACGGGCGTTTACACGGTGACGATTACGGCGGCCGGCTTCAAGAAAGCTGTAGTAACAGATGTAAAGGTCGACGTGGCGAAGGCTTCCAGTGTGAACATCACACTGGAGATCGGCGCACCGACTGAAACAGTAACCGTAGTTGGTTCTGGTGAGTTGCTGCAAACGCAAAGTGCGAACGTGGCGAGCACAATCACCGGCCGACAGATCACAGACCTTCCATACGCTTCGAGAAACGCTCTCGACGTAGTCTTGTTCCTGCCAGGCACCTCGACCGTCGGACGTCCACGACAGTCTTCGGTCAACGGATTACCAAAAGGCGCGCTCAACATCACGCTGGACGGTGTCCAGGTCCAGGACCCCTTGTTGAAAAATAGTGATGGGTTCTTCACCTACATCCAGCCGAAAACTGACGCGATCGAAGAGGTAACTCTTTCGACTGCTACTCCCGGTGCTGAAAGCGCAGGTGCAGGAGCAGTTCAGATCAAATTTGCGACACGCCAGGGTACGTCTGAATATCACGGCAGCGCTTATATCTATCACCGCAACTCCTACTTCAACTCAAACTATTGGTTCAACAATAGAGACTTGAAAGAAGATCCGGTGGACAAGAAGGCGCCACGTGCTCGCGTGCTGCTAACCCAACCGGGTGTTCGGTTTGGTGGACCAATTTTGATTCCAGGGATACTGAAGAGCAGAGAAAGAGCATTCTTCTTTGTTAACTATGAAGAATACCGGCTGCCAGAGAGCACTGCCAGACAGCGGACGATCTTTGCTACGCCAGTTCTCAATGGTGATTTCACTTATATCCCAACTGGATCATCAACACCTGTTGTCAGGAATCTTTTAACGCTCGCGGCGGGAGCAGATTGCAACCCGAGCGTCGCCGGAATACAGCCGTGTCCATCAACACTTGATCCGACAGTAGGGGCGCTGTTGAATTCCATTCAGGCATCCACGTCGGGTGTTGGAGGCGTTACGCCAACCACAGATCCTAACCTGAATCAGTTCAGCTTTATTAACAGCGGTGGTCAGACGCGCCGCTTCCCAACCGTCAACCTGACTTTCAATCTAACCAAGAATCATCAACTGACGAACGTTTGGAATTATCAACAGTTCACCTCCGTTGTTGATTTTCTTAATAATGCCGATCCACGCTTCCCGGGATTTCCAAATTTCGGTAGCCAGGCGTCTAACAGATTCTCAAACTCCACCGCGCTGATTTCAAAGTTCGGCAACACGATCAGTAACGAAGCACGCTTCGCCCTTGTGGGTGGAACGGTTGTTTTCTTCCCCGAAACCAGTCTTGCTCAATTTGAAAACCAGGGTGGTTACAATCTGGGCATCAATGCTGGTGGTGTCACGACAGCTACGGCCGCGACCTCTCCGCAACGACGGAACGGTCCAGTTCAAACCTTTAGTGACAATTTGAATTGGGGTAAGGGAAATCACACCTGGACGTTTGGTGGCAGCTGGACAAGAACAAACCTGTTCAGTCTTTTCCCAAATGGAACCATCGTCAGGGGCATAACCTTCGGAATCGATCAGACTACCTCGGGTGGAGATCCGGTGAACGCGATCTTCAACACCACAAACTTCCCTGGGGCAAACGGGACGCAGTTGAATAACGCCAGAGGTATTTACGCAACATTGGTTGGCAGAATGACTGCGGTAGGCGGCACGGCCGTCGCGGACGAAAGTGGCAATTACACGCTTAATGGCAATCTCATTGAGCGCGCCGACCAAAAAGCCTGGGCGGTATTTGCTCAGGACCAGTGGCGAATTCGTCCTAACATCACTCTGAACTTTGGTGTACGGTATGAGCTTCAGGGTCCGTACCATGCAAAGAACAATGCGTATACGGTTCCGCTGAGTTTTGACAACATATTCGGATGCTCTGGTCCGAATAACTTCTTCCACCCCGACGCCTGCAGCAATCCGATTACTCAGCTGCGCCGGTTGGAACCGGGCTCCGATGCATACAACACCGACAAGAATAATTTCGCTCCAAACATCGGTATCGCATATAGCCCCGATTTCAAGAGCGGATTTCTACATCGGATCTTTGGTGATAGCGGCCAGAGCGTAATACGCGCTGGGTTCTCAATCGCCTATAACCAGGACGGGACAAACGTTGGTTCGACAAGCCTGGGAACCAATCCAGGACAGTCGTTCAGCGTTGCCGTCAGCACGGCAAACGGGACATTGCCTCTTGGGAGCTTGTTCCGAACTCCAGGCTCTGTTCCCACTCCCACTATCACGGCGCCGACTTTCCCATTCACACCCGGGCTTAACGATCAAGCGATCAGTATTACTCCGGATTTGAAGGTTGGATACGTTCAGTCGTGGACGTTTGGTATCCAACGGGAAATCATGAGGGACACCGTGTTTGAAGCTCGTTATGTCGGCAATCGGGCCAAGGACTTGACCCGGCTGTGGTTCATTAATGAAGTCAACACGATTGAGAACGGATTCGCAGCCGAGTTCCGGCTGGCGCAAGCCAATCTCATTGCAAACAACGCGAGTGGTATCGCAGCTCGTAGCGGTAGCTTCGCCTACTTTGGGGCCGGCACTAACCCGCTCCCAATCTTCCTGGCCTACATCAACGCAATCTCACCGACAAACACCGCTGCCGTCAATAACCCGGCCAGCTATGCAGGTGGGAACTGGAGGGCCACTGCAATCACGAACAACCTCGTGGCCGTTGCTCCAAGCGTTACCGGAGCTGCGGGTGTACTCTCCGGAAACGCAGGGTTACGTGGCAACGCTGTTGCAGCAGGTCTAGCGCGCAACTTCTTTGTTGTTAATCCGAACGTGCCCGCCGGTGCGTTCCTGGTTGATAACAGCGCTGAATCAACGTACGACGCGTTGCAGATTGAATTAAGGCGTCGCATGTCTGCAGGTTTGTTGCTCCAAGCGAACTACACCTGGGCACACTCGATGAGTGATGCTTTTGCCAGTAGTTCCATTGCGCAGTCAAACTTCGTCAGCTTGCGTAATCCCAGATTGAATCGTGGTCTCTCACCCTTCGACATCCGCCATTCATTCAAGGGCGACTTCATCTATGAATTGCCCTTTGGCAGAGGTCAGACATGGGCGAGTGACATCGGTACGAGGTCGAACTGGCTCATTGGAGGATGGGGACTCAACGGTACATTCCGCATTCAAAGCGGTTCGCCCATCAACCTCGGTAACGTAACTCTCGTGAACATGACCCGTGGTGAGTTGCAGAAGATGGTTGAGATTCACAAGAATCCAACCACTGTGACCTGGCTACCTGACGAAGTGATCACGAATACGATCAGAGCATTCAGCATAAGCCCGACGTCGGCTTCCGGCTACTCGGGCACGCCACCAGACCTGACCAAGCCGTTTATCGCCCCAGCGGGCTTCGGCAACTGCCAGGCGAGGTTCAACGGCGAGTGCGGTAACAGCCTGCTCGTTATCTACGGACCGCGGTTCACCAGAATCGATGCGAGCTTGGTTAAGAAAGTCACCTTCTCGGAAGCCAAGAATCTGGAGTTCCGCTTCGAAGCTCTGAACGTTATCAACAACCAGAACTTCAAAGTTGGAAGCTTTGCGGCCGACGTCACGAATTTGGCGGGCACCTTCGCCTCGCCGACCTTTGGACAAACGACAAGTGCTTATCAGGATACGTCCACCACAACGGATCCTGGTGGTCGCGTGATTCAGTTCGTCCTTCGCTTCAACTTCTAATTCTGAAGTAAACACTTACAGGGGAGAAGGGCGCGTCAATGCCTTTCTCCCCTTTTTCTTTTTCCGCATGCACGTCGTCGGTCGGCGAAAACTTCTCTCCCTGATTTATCGCTCGACAACAAGCCTCGGCGCTTGGCCCGACGATTTCAGCATGCGATTAATCGATGAATCCGCTACACTGCTGATGTCGACCGTGCATCTAGACATACGGCCGGCGCGACCTCGAGATCGATCACGGTTCCCCGTCGCTTCTCAACATTTCACCGAGGCTGGATGTGACGCGACGGCTTAAATCTGCGAATAATCTTGGTTAAATCTTTCATACTCATCTCGTTCGTTTCCGGAGGTGTCCAATGACAAATAGAATTTTCCTGTGTCTTTTTATCGTGGTATGTGGGGTAGTGGCATTTGCGCAGAAGCCTTCGAAACCCTGGGTCGAATGGAGTGATAAAGAAGTCAAGAAAATGCTCGACGATTCACCGTGGGGCCGCTCGCAAATAGAAACAAACACCTCAGAGATGTTTTTCAGACCCGATGGAGTTGGTGCCAGCGGCCCGACTACATCCAGTCAGAGAACTGCGATAGGTCAAACGAATCAAGCAACGTCTGTAAACTACCGCGTCAGGTTTCTTTCGGCTCGACCGATTCGAGAGGCCTTCGCGCGCCAAGTTTTGCTCGCGCAGAAATCCGCGGAACCGGAATTGGTGTCGCAATTGAAAAGTTTTGTGGAGCGAGATTTCTCGGACTATATTGTCGTTGCCGTTACTTACGACACGAAGGACCCACGTTTTGCGAATGTGCCCAATCAGGCATTCGCCGGTGCTTTAACGGCAACACTTAAGTCTACAACTTATCTGGATCGAAATGACGGGAAACGATTATTCCTCGCCGATTACCGGCCTCCCACTGCTGACGGAATGGGAGCGAAATTCATATTTCCCAAAAAGGTCGATGGAAACCCATTTCTAACGTCAGATTTCTCAAATGTCCGGTTCTACAGTGAAATAGGTAAACAAGTTAAACTCGACGTCAGGTTCAAAGTATCCGACATGTACTACAACGGCCAGCTTGAATACTAAGGACCAGGGCGCGCGGAGATTCGAAAACATTTGCAAGGGCTTTGCTACTTGATTTCGGATCTCTTATCTGAAAAAATCCCGACCAGTCGTTAACAATTAATCTCACCACGCTTAACGCAATCTTATTTGAGGAGCCAATTTATGAAACACCTTGCCACTGCGTGTGCGCTTCTCTTTGTGCTCGCCAGTTTTGGATCGGCACAAACGAAGCCGTGGACCGAATGGTCAAAGAAAGAAGTTGAGAAAACTTTAAACGACTCGGCGTGGAGCCAAACACAATCAGAGTCGCCACAGGCTCAGCCGACCACCGCCGCTGTTATAACGTCAACTACGGCCGCGCGGAATGAAGAGCGAAATGTCAATGCCGCAGCACGTAATGCGGAGTCAGGCCAACGTAAGCCGGTAGGATCAATTAAGTACTACGTGCGGTTTCTTTCGGCGAAACCGATTCGCGCTGCGTTTGCTCGGCGTGTGATGTTGGAGCAGGCGCAACCCAACGAAGAGCTCGCAACTCAGCTGAAGGCTTTCGTTGACCGCGACTTTTCAGAATACATAGTGGTCACGGTTTCTGTAGAAGTGGGCGACGAGAAAATGGTCGGCGGTGTGACGCGCGCATTTTTAGCAGCAACTACTCAGGCACTGCAGACCAATGTGTACCTCGAACGCAAAGACGGAAAGAAGTTGTTCCTCATGGAATACCGTCCACCAACAGCAGATGGAATGGGCGCGAAGTTTGTGTTCAAGCGCTCTGAGAATGGGCAGCCGTTTCTCACTGAGAACGACAGCGTACGATTCTTCGCGCAGCTCAACGACAAAATGAAAGTTAACGCGAAGTACAAGCTCGCAGACATGTTGTTCGATGGGCGAGTTGAGTACTGAGTCCTCGAGGCGTTTTCAAGTAACAGAATTGGCAAAACTGAACAGCGATCCAAATTTCCGTTGCCGAAGCGGCAATGAGCGCGCCCCCGCCTAATCCCCGCGATCGTCAACATCATAGGAAACAGAAGAAGCGGGGGCGCTCATTGCCGCTTCCTAATCTTGAGCATATCGACCGCTTGCCCCCTTCCTGATTGCGCCATTCAAACTTCAATGATTCTTCGATATCCCGCGCCGTCACGCTGCGCTCTCAACCTCTAATAAAGTAAGTCGGGTGTAATATCCGCGTAATTTGTCTCGTTCATTGCAACCAATAACTCCTTAGTGAAGGCTGAGTAACTCGCCATGAGATCCCGACTCGTCGGGACCGCACTCCAAAATCTGTGGAGCTTAGCGACTTAACTAGATAGAATCCGCGTATGACCCCTTCGGCAGCCACTGAACTGTCACTAGCTCCACTCGGCGCCGGAGATCTCATCGATCGCGCGGTTCGACTCTACCGTCGCCATCTATTCATTCTCATTCGTATCGCTGCGCCTCCCGTTATCGTAGCTGCAGCGGGTTGGATCCTGACGACTATCTCCTTTCGGCAGGTTTTTCAAACAGCTAGTGAAGGTGAGTTGGCGCTCTACTTCCTTCTGGTTATTGTGGGTCTTGCAACCACGGTCGGTGGTTACTTATTCACGCTTACCGTCATGGGAGGCGCAACCCGAAACCTCGTCGCGCATCTCCTGCGCAACGATCCTGTTTCGGCCAAGGCGACGTATGACGCCGTGCGCTCGAGGTTCTGGGGACTATTGTGGGCATCGGTTCTGGTTCTCGGATGGATCATCATTTCCGCTATTGCTGCGATGACCGGAATGTATATGGTGAGCGCCTTTTTGATTTTCGGTGCAGTCGTACTTGCGCCCTCAGCACCGGGATGGTTCGTTGCGATCGTTGTCATACTCGGCGTACTTATCTCCACGTTTATCTCTTTATGTGTATTCTTTTTTGTGGTGGGCCGCGTTGCTTACGTGCCGCAGGTGATGCTGGTTGAAGGTCGCGGCATCATGGAAGCTTTTGGCAGGAGTTTTTCTCTCGCGCGCGGTAACGTGCGTCGTTTGATGGCGATGACACTTTTCACTACGTTCGCCACCGAATCCGCGATGATGATTCTCTGGGCGCCACTGACCTGGTACGGCTACATCCACGGTATCGATCCGTTCAATTCAGCACAGTGGCCCGCATGGTATGCGATTGTGTACAGCATTCCTGGTCCATTGAGTTCTATTCTCCTTATGCCCGTCTGGATGCTCGGCCTTTCGCTTTTGTACGTCGACGAGCGTGTACGACACGAAGGTTACGATATTGAACTCATGGCCTCGCGCCAGTTGCCTGAAATGCCACATCTCGACGTTACCTCACCTCTCGGTACTGCCCTGGCAAAACAGGCGCGTATTCCACCCCCGGCGCCACCGCGATCTTCGGGCAGAGTGCTTAACTTAGGCTGATGCTTAGCGAGTTACTCCCTTATTCAAACTACGTGCTTCGCGCCATTCTCTTATTCGTCTTTATCCTCGTGTCACCGGCATTTGTGCACGCTGCCTCCGTCGCTGAGTATCACCGAAATGTGAAAGAGGCGATTACTGCGCTCGATACGCTGACACAGTTCGATGAAGAAGAAACCGAATCGGAGTATCAAGGACGATTCGCCGACACGTTGACGAACGTGCGCAAGCTCATGCCCGAATCACAAATGGTCGAGTGCGGTGAAGAGCTTTGCGCAGTCGACAATTCATGGTTGCACGATCAACTAAAAGAGCTGCAAAAGGCTACTGACACCGACTGGTTTCACAAGTTAACTCAGACCATCGAACAGCTAAAGGCGCTCGATGAGCGCATTACTGAATTGGAGAGCGCGACGTTCAACGGTTCGACTAAGTCAGAAGCAAAACAGCGACTCAGTGGCATTCTCGCCCGGTCTGAATATGCAACGAAAAGTCGGGCGAAGAGTGCCTTGGCCCGAATAATCGAAGCCATCGGTCGCTGGCTGCAAAGGTTGATTGGCAAGCAGGTTCCTACTGGCCAGTCCGGAGCCAGTCGAGTCACATCGGTAGTTCAGGCAGTCGTTGTTCTGCTTGCGATTGGTGTACTTGTGTATGTCATCAAGTTGTTACTTCCAAGGCTTACGCGGCGACGTAAGAAAGAACGAAAGGTTAAGCCCGAGCCGCGGATTGTTTTGGGCGAACGACTCGAACCCGACGCATCCGCGGTTGATCTTTTGGCGGAGGCTGAAACTCTTGCTCGAAGCGGACAGATTCGTGCTGCCATTCGTAAGGCATACATCGCTTTGTTGGTTGAGCTCGGCGAACGAAAAGTGATTAGTCTTGCTCATCACAAAACGAATCGCGACTACTTGCGGTCTGTGCGGAGCGTTCCGGGTCTTTATCCGGTTATGTCCGGGCTCACCGATACCTTCGAGCGGCACTGGTATGGCCTCGGTCAACCTGAAGCTAATGATTGGCAGAACTTTCGCGATGCGTATAAAGCCGCGATGCACACGAAAACATAAATGCGTCAACGCCTGACAATTATATTGACGGTGATCGTAATACTCGGCGCGCTGGTGGTGCTGAACACGATCACCTATGTCAAAAAAGAAAAACCGCTCGATACCGAACTGGCACCCAATCGTTCGACGTATCATTCGGGACCCACCGGCACGCGGGCTCTTTACGATTTCTTAAGCGAGTCAGGGTTCAGGGTGATTCGTTGGCGCGAAGCCCCAGATCGCTTGCTTACCAGTGGTGCGAACATCCGTACATTCGTTATTGTCGGATCAACGCAGCTGCCGTTCTCTGAAGAACATGCTGAACCTGTGCTCGCCTGGGTTGCAAATGGCGGACGTCTTGTCCTCATTGATCGCGAGCCCCCGCGGTTTCTTGTGCCAAAGTCCGGTGATTGGTTGGTTAACATGAGGGGATACATTTTCCCGATGGCGGACATCGATCCCTCTGACCCTAAAGTGATGACGGAGACCGTCACCGCTCTCCGGCCCGTGCAACCCACGCTTTACACACAGAATGTACAAAACGTGCTGCCTTCGCGGTTCGCCGCGCGTGTCCGGATTACGCCAACTACGCCACCATCCGATGAAAAGGATAACAAGGACACAACAGACGACTCGGATGTATCACCAGCGCCGGTGGTTCACGTTGCAGACGAACAAGGTCCCTTGTTGGTCGACTACCCGCACGGTTTTGGTCGCATTGTTATTCTGAGTGACCCGTACATCGTCGCTAATGGCGGGATTGAACTCCAGGACAATCTGCAGCTGGCAGTGAACACAATCACGAGCGCCGACGGGTTGATCGCTTTTGATGAGTATCATCAAGGACGTGGTGTAACGCGCAACGCTCTTGCAACATACTTCGCCGGGACGCCCGTGTTGCCAATCGCCGCGCAAATCGTGCTTTTAATTCTGCTGATACTCTGGACCCGTGGTCGTCGGTTCGGACGTGCGCTGCCACTCGTGCAAGTTGATAGACGATCAAGTTTGGAGTTTGTGGCATCGATGGCGGAGCTACAGGAGCGTTCACGCGCGTTTGATCTGGCAATTGAGAACATCTATTCGCGCACGCGGCGCGTTCTTGCTCGACATGCCGGTGTGGATTACAACAGCCCGCGTACTTTGATCGCCACGAGAGTTGCTTCGCGGTCATCGCTGGATGCTCACAAGTTGGAAACGCTCATGCGTCAATGTGAAGAAACAATCAATGGCGGGGCGATTAATTGGCGACAGGCGATAGATCTCGTGCGCCGGCTCCGTGAAGTCGAGCGAACGCTCGGCCTGGGCATGCGCCTTCGTGAATCAAGACAGGCCGCTGAAAGTATTTGACGCGATGTTCGATAAACTTTAGTTTGTCGTCCATGTTCGGCGAAACTCAAATTACATCGCAGGAACCGGTTGGCGCCTGACGACAAACTGATGAAGTTTATCGAACACACAAACCACGCTTTTTAAAATATGAAAACCATCGCACGCTAACACATGTCTGAATACGTCTCCTCAACGATTGCCCACGTCAAAAATGAATTACATAAAGTCATCGTCGGACAAGACGACGCGATCGAACAGATTTTGATCGCATTGTTGGCTGAAGGCCACGCCTTAGTAGAAGGCGTGCCTGGTACAGCGAAGACGCTGACAGTTAAGACGCTCGCGCGGATCATCAACGCGACGTTCAGCCGGATTCAGTTCACGCCTGACTTGATGCCATCTGACATCACCGGCACAAATGTCTTCAATATCGCCACGTCTACGTTCAATCTGCGCCGTGGCCCGATTTTTACTGACATACTGCTGGCGGACGAAATCAATCGAACGCCGCCAAAGACACAGGCTGCGCTGCTCGAGGCGATGGAGGAACGTCAGGTCACAATTGATGGCGATGCCTACCAACTTCCGCAGATCTTCACTGTGCTTGCTACCGAGAATCCGATCGAATACGAAGGAACTTATCCGTTGCCGGAGGCGCAACTAGATCGCTTCCTGCTAAAGATTCTCCTCGATTACCCAACAGAACAGGATGAGCAAGAAGTGCTCGCGAGATGGGACGCCGGGTTTAATTCGAAACGGTTGGACGACGTCAACCTCGTTCCTCTGCAGGATCCAAATTCAATCATTCACTGTCGCGAGCAAGTGAGAGGGGCTCGAATGGAGCTCGGCGTGCAACATTACGCCGTGGATCTGGTAAGGCGCACTCGTGCACATCCTTTCATTCATTACGGAGCGAGTCCGCGCGCGTCAGTAGCTCTTTTACTTTGCTCCAAGGCACTGGCTGCGATGCGTGGTCGTGATTTTACTACGCCAGATGACGTCCGAGATGTTGCGCTGCCAGTGATGCGACACCGGCTGACTCTTCGAGCGGAAGCCGAACTCGATGGAGTAACCGCCGACGCGGTTATCGCTGAGATCATCAAATCGGCCCAGGTTCCCCGCTAGATCGAACCAGCACCGTCAAATGCGCTTTGTCTTCACAAGTCGTTTCTATCTTCTTCTAGCACTCGGATTCATTCCCCTCTCGTTTTCCTGGACCAGGCCGTGGCTGCAAACGCTCGTGTTTATTTACGACGTCTTGTTAATCGCGATCGCGCTGGTCGACGTGCGCCTGAGTCGTTTACCAGAGACCGTGCATCTCACACGCAGTTTTAGTGGAAGGTTTGCGGTTGGCGCTGACACTGACGTCAGCGTGAATGTCCACAACAACTCGACGCGAAGCCTGACGTTAATGGTCAAAGATGAGTTTCCCCCGCAAATGATTCTGAAAGGAATCCGCGCCGCAAAGCTGCGTGTCGATAGTCAGAATTCAGCGTCTCTGGTTTACGCATTAACCCCGCCAAAGCGAGGCCGATTTCAGTTTGGACATACCGCGGTCCGATTTCTCACTCGCTTTAGGTTGGCGTGGAAACAGACCAGCGCTAACCAGCCTGAAACCGTGAAGGTTTATCCGAACATGCGGCGGGCACGCGAAGCTGAATTAAAAGCCCTGGGTGCTCGCTCGGTTGTTTCGTCCCATCGAAAGACCTCGTGGCGTGGAGAAGGACGTGAGTTCGAGTCGATGCGTGATTACGTTCGCGGCGATGAGTTGCGGCACATTTCGTGGACCGCCACCGCGCGTCGAGGAAAGCTTACAACGCGCCAGTACCAGATCGAGCGCGATCAAACAATTCTGATCGCGCTTGATGCCGGCAGACTGATGACCGCGCGAATCGAGCAGGAAACGAAACTTGATACCGCGGTACATGCCAGCCTCGCTCTGATGTCGGCCGCTGCCCGAGCGGGAGACAACTCGGGTCTGATGGTATTTGGACGACGGATAATTAGTTATCTGCCGCCGAGTCGTGGCCGAGATCATATGGAGGCTGCCTTGGAGGCACTGCACGGAGTGGAGCCCGAAATGATCGAGCCTTCATATGCCCGGGCATTCGAGTTTATTTCGGCAAACACGAAGCGGCGATCGTTGGTGGTACTGTTGACCGATCTCGTCGATGAGGAAGGATCGAAGGAGTTACTAACTTCGTTGAATATCCTGCGCCCACGTCACTTGCCGCTGGTGGTGACAATCGCGGATCGAGATCTCAAGGCGGTTGTTCGTCAAACTCCATCCAACGTCCGAGAACTTTTCACTCAATCAGTTTCCGAAGAGATCATCCATCACCGCGAGGCAGCTTTGAGAATGGTTGAGTCACAAGGCGGGCTGGCTTTGGATGTCACTGCCGCGGCACTTGCGCCGATGTTGCTGCAAACCTACTTGCGCGTGAAGGAAAGAGGGTTGTTATAGGACCAGATATTAGGTGTAGATCCACAACACTCAACTTCAGGATCAGAGTGCGGCGTGCAAAATCATCAACGCTCAAGCCTAATTGAAATAGTTCAAGCTTAGTTAATCGCAGTCAGGAAGGGCGGTTCACCCCCGCTCAAGTTGCACAACATCCAACTTCCACTGCACACATGCCCTTCCTAACTTGCTTTCATGTTAGCTTGAATAGTTTCAGTGAAACTTGAGTGCTGATTGTTTTGTACGTCGTATTGTCTTAGTGAAGTTGGATCTTCTGGATCTAAAGCTGGGTAAACCACCGTTCCTCACCTGCATTCTTTCAACTTGAGCTGTTGGATCGAAGGCTGAGAGTAGCGTAATCGCAGTTTCTGTCATCAGCCTGTCTGTACTTCCTCTCGGCCAGCGAACATCAAGTACGCATAGAGTGCGAGTCCCGTGAGAGCGCCGATACTGTACTTAACGCGGGGATCGATTGCAGCCGGCGAGATAAAACCCTCGATAATGCCGGCGACGACAAGCAGTACAGCAACACCAAGCATCAGGCGCACAGCTTCCATCCCATTCGTCTTCAACGCATCGGCGCGCGAAAGATCGCCGGGCATGATCAGGGCGGTGCCAATTAAGAGACCCGCACCTCCGGCAATGAAAATGCACGACAACTCGACCACGCCGTGGCCGATGGCAAAGGTTACCAGGTCGTTACCAAAACCGGCGTGATAAGTAAGGGCGAGGACTGAGCCGAAGTTCGCGCCATTGTAGGCGAGGAAGAAGAGTGTTCCGACTCCAAACATCGCGCCGAAGGCGAACGTGTAGATCGTGACCTGAATGTTGTTGGTCATAATCATGCTGGCGCCTTCCTGGTTTGCCTCGTTCAGACGTTCCCACCAGTGCGTTTTGGTTTCGATATAAAGTTCGCGAAACGTTGGATCAACTCCGACGAGTTCAGAGAACTCAGGGTCGATTTTCGTACCGATAAAGCTAAGCGACAGAAACAGGGCGAATACGGCGAACGAAACGGCGGTATAGCGCCATGTGCGGCGAAACGTCCGTGGCAACTCGCGTGCGAAAAAGTTCCGAATGGTTTTGCCGCCCTGCGCATCGGCTCGATAGATGCGGCCGTGTGCGCGGATCACAAGACTGTTCAGATAATTGACAAGCCTTGGATCACGCGACTCCGCGCGCGCTATCGCAAGATCTGACGCGGTTCGCCGATAGATCCTCCCAAGCTCACGAACCTCTTCTCGTCGCAATCGCCTTAGCGAAGCGTGGTCGAGGATGCTGAGCAGATCCTCGAGTCGTTGCCATGCGCTCTTGCGTTGGTTGATGAACTTGTCGGTAGGCACGAAGGGATTATAGCAAGGGATAAAGGATGAGGGATGAGGGATGAAGGACGCCGTGACAGGGAGACGCGGAGACGGGGAGACACGGTGATTCAGTGTCGCCGTGTCTCCGTGTCACCGCGTCTTTTTCATCCCTCATCCTTCACCTAGGCTACAATCCCCTTCGTGCAGCCACTTGTCGAATGTGTTCCAAATTTCAGCGAAGGACGACGGCCTGAAACAGTTCAACGGATAGTAGAGGCCATTCGCTCTGTCGCAACTACCTGCGTTCTCGATACCCACATCGATCCCGATCACAATCGTTCGGTAATCACGTTTGTCGCGCCGCCGGATAAGATTGTCGATGCGGCGCTCAAAGCCGTGGCCCAGGCGACGGAGTTAATCGACATGCGGCAGCATAAAGGCGAGCACCCGCGATTGGGCGCGACCGATGTGTTGCCATTCGTTCCAGTTCGCGATGTCACGATGAAGGAATGCGTTCAGCTGGCGCACAAGGCAGGACGTCGCATTGCTGACGAGCTTGCCATCCCCGTTTATTTTTACGAACAAGCGGCGCTGAGAGTTGAACGGAAAAATCTTGAGGATGTGCGTCGCGGCGCACTTGAGCGATTACGTCAAGAGATTTCTACGGTTCAGGCGCGCGAACCGGATGTTGGCCCCCGCATTACCCATGAAACAGCAGGGGCGATCGCGGTAGGCGCGCGTCAATTCCTGATCGCTTTCAACGTTGTGCTCAAGAGCACTGACATCACCATGGCGCGACAAATTGCGAAGATTATTCGCTTCCGTCATGGGGGCCTTCCGTTTCTCAAAGCGTTAGGGTTTCAACTTCACAGTCGCGGGTTGGTCCAGGTATCGATGAATCTCGTGAACTACGAAGTCACAGGCATGACCGAAGCTTATGATGCCGTTCAACTGCAGGCAGAGAGAATGGGTGTCGAGATTGAGTCAGCAGAGATAGTTGGGCTCGTGCCGGAGGCTGCATTGGATCGAAAAGCGCCATACTTCTCGAAACTCGTAAACTTTTCTGAGAGCAAGATCCTTGAATACCAAATCGCTCAACTGTGCGAGCACTGATCTCTCTCTGCGTTACCTCAGCGTTCTCCGTGTTGAATTCTAAATCTTCACTTGTCTTTCGTGTGAGTTAGTGTGAATTCGTGGATCGTCTATGCCCAGAAAAACACGATCCACGAAACCACACGAAATAACGCGAAACGATGAAATCAGTATCCGCAGCCAGACGCGGAGAACTCTGAGGTAACGCAGAGAGTTGAGTTAATCGTTCGGTGTGCTTCCGAGGTTGATTATCGACGCCCGAAACCGCTCATGCTTCTGCATCAATCGTAGATATCTGCTTTCCTCGCCACTTGCTTTTGCTTGAATGATTCGCAAAAGCATTTGCTTCTCCTCGCGACTCCATTCCTCAATGTCGGGAATCAACAGAAGAATGATCCCGAAGTTGCTGAAGACTTCCTTCGCTGGTTCAGCCAGGTGACTAGTTGATGATTTAAGTAGTCGTTCTGCGAAGCGCACGCCTTCGGATCGCATCTCTGACGCAGTGCTACCAAAACGGCGCGCCATCTCCCTCTGCACCGCGAATCCAATCTCGCGAATTTGAAATCGATCCCAATCACCTACGCGTTTCCGATCCAGCTCAAAAACCATTGGTGAAGCCGCCAGTTTCCTGAGCGTCCCCGCCGGTGTCCGATAGTTTTTTCGTTGCCGGATCTTTTCCTCCTCGCTCTCCGCTAATTTTTGTAAACGTTGAGCCGTCGGACGAAAACCCAGCTTGCGATAAAACCAGAACGCGCCCGATTCAATCCCCTCTTCGTTTTCGAACCCGATCTGATATGGATCTAACACGAAGGTTGTAACACGCAGCAGCTGACGCATTACGGTGAGTGTGTTTGCATACAACCATGCAGTCTCACCTTCACGAAACGTGTAGTAGAGATTGAACCCACTTTCCATTCGCTCGAAGAGCGACAGACCTTCGAAATAACCGACCGGCACCTGGTTCTTAAAGATGATCGCCGAGTGATAAGCGCGCAGCGGCAGACGCGCGTGCGAAGGTAAGCTAGTGACGAATAGATCAACGCCTCGGCCGAGAGGCGCCTTGATCACACGCGCAGGATCACCATGAGTAAACCCGTACAGCTCTCGATAGCGAACCGTCGATGCGTCGCGAGCCAGATCTAGAACGGTTTCGCCTTCGCGTTTCGTCAGCCGCTTCAGTGTTAGCGACTTAGTAGATAATTCATCGGCAAACGAAATGTCGCGTCGTTGCAGCAGTGGCTCGCGATGGTAGAACGTTTTGGTGCTGCGCAGGTGTGGCGGTAGCCGCATTCCTGTTCGCGTGGCACGATACGAAGGCGTCCATTCAACGTAGAGTTTTTGTGAATCGTAGAGCTCCGCCTTTGCAGCTCCTTCTATTGGTAGTTTTTCGAATCGGCGAATTAGCCAACCAAGCTCAGTCTCTTTCCCCCTGGCCGCGCGCAACCAGGAGCGATAGGGAATATTTGCTTCGACAAACGCATCTTCCTCGAGGAGCGGCATAAAGCGTGGCCACGATTGACCCAGCCGGTTTTCATCTTCAAACCATTCCCAGAAAAACGCGACTTGCCGGGGATAACGAGCCACTAGTCCGCGCACGATGTAATAGCTGAAGGTGTCAGCGACGAGCCGACCTGCTATACCTGACAGTTCGGGATGATCGAGTGGACTGAGATCTTCGTCTTGAGCGGCTGCGTCTTGAACACGTCGCACAAATTCGCGCAGCAGTGACTCCGTTTCGTTAACGATTGCGGTTGATTGTGGGTAGGCACGTAGAAAGAGAAGCAACTCGTGAAGAGTTATGAGAGAGACAGCGTCAACAATCGACTCGCGGCCAAGGCGTTTCAGTGACCGCTCGATCTGCCTGCGGCTGCGGGAGTCGAATGTGAGTTTGAGACGCTCGAGTTGGCGCAGCAGTTGTGAAGCACGAGTGCTCATCCACTGTAAACGTTACGCACGACGAATGAACTTGGCAGCGATCCAGCCAAGCAGAATCAGCCCGGAAAGAATAAGCCAGTTATACCGATCGCCGTACGTCACACCCGGAAAATGATTACTGATCATGATGAATACCACGGGCACCGCCATAAACGTATTCTGCTTCGAACGGAGCTTCGCCTGCGCAGCCAGGCGTTGATCGGGCTGCTTGCCTTCTTTCAATGCGGCGATCATGCGGCGCTGCGCGGGAAGGATATGCATCCACACATTCGCGGCCATGATTGTGCCAAAGAGTGCGCCGACGTGAATATAAGCCGCGCGCGCGCTCAGAACCTGACAAAGTCCATAGACGAGACTGACTATCAACCCGTACGCCACAGCTGCAAACAGCCATTCATTACGCGCCAATGGCGTTTGCATCAATACGTCATAAACCACTCCACCCACGATAATCACACCAACGCCGAATCCGACCGCGCTTAGCAGACTCAGATCACGCACGTCTGGATCGATTAGCGCACCACCACCGATGTAATACACGAGAACTAACAATGTGAACCCACTCAGCCAGGTTGTTCCCGCTTCCCACTTAAACCAATGGAGGGTACGGGAAACAATATCAGGGACCTTGCGCCGCTCGACGACGTAGAAGCCACCGCTGTGGACCATCCACACCTGTGCCGCATTGCCTGCGTTGGCGGCAGCTTTCTCTTCCTCAGTTAATCGAGCGTCGAGCCAGGTGAAGTAGTAAGTCGTGCCCACCCACATGATTCCGGCGAAAACGTGAGTCCAGCGCAAGGCGAGGTTTAGCCATTCGCTTAGTGCGGGATCGATGTGCATTCGGGCAAAAGTTGAAAGTTGATTGAGGTGGAGCTTAGTGCTTTGTCCTTAGTGCTTAGTAGTTTCGGGTAAAGTTCAGAACAGGAGCGAAGCGACTGTCAACCGCTTGCGGATCGCAAGGTCAATGAAAGCAGTCGCTTCGCTCCGGTTCTGAATTGCTCGCCAACGTTGACTCGTGGTTCTTCACAGCAGATTCTACAACCTCAACTTCCCCGATACGTCGAGTAGCCGTAGGGATTAACGAGCAGCGGAACGTGATAATGCTGCGCGTCGTCGTCAACTTTAAAAACAATGGTGACCTGTGGATAGAACGACTCGACACCAAGAGAACTGAAATACGCATCAATGTCGAAGACAAGACGATAAATGCCGGCGTTCAAAGGCTTCTGCACCAGAAAGAACGGTTTGACCCTGCCATCTTCGTCGGTCCACGCGTGGCTCAGCTCGGTCCAGCTTTCATCAGTGTTCTGCACCTCCAGGCAAATCGCCACGCTTTGCGCCGGCGAGCCCCGCGAGGTGTCGAGGATGTGGGTTGAGATGGTGCTCATAAATACGTTGTCCGTGTTCAGTTGTCCGTGGTCAGTTGTCCGTCGTCAGTAGTCCGTGGTCCGTTGACTGAACCATACGCAATGCAAAACTGACAACAGACCACGGACAACGGACTACGGACTATCAATTAATTTCTTCAGCCGCAGTTCGGTAATCTTTGCCTGTTCAGCGGCGGCAATTTGTAACTCATCATCAGGTTCATTCTCTAATCGTTCTCGCAAAATAGCCAGCATTTCTTCTGACGACTTTCCCGTCGCGCAAACAATGAAGATGTGACCAAACCGCGCTTCATAATCTTCATTCAGCTTTGCCAGTGCAGCCGCAGTCTCAGCAGACGCTTCGCGCATCCCCGACTGTTCGGTGCGCGACCACGCTTTTGATTGTCCTGAAGTAGAAGTCGCTGCCTTCTTTTGTCCGATCTTCGGGTGACTACGAAAAGCCTCGAGCCAGTCAGCAGGCTCGAGTTGCCACCACGCTTCGGTTGCGACGTCGATTAGTCGCCCAATCGTCGTAAAAGGCCGGTGACTGACGACTTCAGCCGCCCAGCGACTTGAACCACAACACGACTTCAATTCAGTCACCGCTTGATCGTTGGGCAGCGAGTTAAGCCACTGAAGATGACTTACTGCGCGTGGTCTAATCCGCGAGTTTTCCATAAACGCGCAATCGACTTACGCCGCCATCTGGAAAGATGTTGAACCGCAGATGCGTCGCGACGCCAGCGTCCGATAGTTCGTCAGAAAAGTGATGGCGTGTGTGTGCTTGTAATTTGGTACGCGGCAAGATGCTGGACCAAAACAGTGATGCATCAGACAGATCGGCTTCCGAGCCACTGGCCCGGCAAGCCTCGAGCGAGCAACTCTCCGGGAAGTTACCTTTGAAATAGGACGTATCGACTTCAATACGTCGGATTTCACCGGGTGCCCCCAGTTTGATAATCGCCCAATCGTGTCCTGGTCCACGCCGCCGTTTTGTTTCCCAACCATCGCTCATGTTCGAAGCGCGGCCGGGCATGATCAGGTTGTGCTTATGACCGAAGAACATGTCGCTACACGACAGCACGATTCCGCCATTCTCAACCGCTGCAAGATCGATCTCGCCGCCGCGATTCCGAATAGCTTCCCAATTGGGTGAAACCTCACCATATACACGCAGTCGAGCGACACCGCCATCGGGATAGATCTTGAACCGAAGGTGGGTGACACGTTCGCTGTATTCGATCTTAAACGGATTCTGTGAGTCGCCGGCCAGCGGCATTTGCGGCAGAAGCGGAATCCATTGCACGGTATCAGCCGTTAGTTCTTCGTCGTTCACGCCGCTGAACGTTGTTGCTTCTAGTGAACAATGCTCCGGATAATTTCCGCGAAAGTAACTCGTGTCGACGACAATGCCGCGAACAATTCCCGGTAGGCCCAAACGAATGATGCACCAGTCGAATCCGGGCGTGCGACGTCGGCGCGTCTCCCACCCATCCATCCATTTACCGCGGTCTGTGTATTCACCTTCTCGAAAGATTGGCGTGCTGGGCTTCAAGAGGTTCTCCTTCTCTGCAAAGAACTCATCGTTAGCAACCAGCACGGCGCCACCTAACCGCTCTGATGCCAGGTCAATCAGTTCCGTAAAGTCCATGGCGTTTCACTTCAACCTTCAGGATAGAAGATAAAGATCGTGCACCCTGTTTTCGATTGCGGTACGTGTGATGAGCCTGCGGCGTTGTGAATGAACGTTCCTGCCGGATAGTCGCGTATCCCGTCATTGAACACGCCCGATACTACATAAATCTCTTCAGGCCCTGGTTCATGCACATCGATTCCTTCCCAGCATCCGCCGGCCGAAATCTCAACCAGCTGTGCCTTCGCCCCGTTTGATCCATCCCACAATGTTCGCACCCGAAACGTTCCGCCAAACTTTTCCCTTACGGGAGCATCCTCTGGTCTAGCCCATTCAATGTCTGCCATTGTGACCTGCTTTCGCACTTAAGCCGCCCGCCGCGGCTGGAGTAAGAGTTTACCCGGCGCGTCGAAATAGAATTCGCCGCTATCATATATTTTTTGACCACGCAGAAAAGTCTTCAGAACGATTCCCCGCAGTTTCTCTCCCTGGTACGGAGTCAACTTGTGTCGGTGTTGAAGTATCGCCGGGCTTACGGTGAACTCTGACTCCGGATCCCACACGATCAAATCAGCAGCCTTGCCTTCGGCAATTGAACCCTTTTGATGATGGAGATTTACAAGTCGCGCCGGCTCGTAGCAAAGCCACTTGTGAAGGTCCAGCAGCGACAGTCCGCGGCTTTTTGCTTCGGTCCAAACAATTGGCAGACGCAATTGCAAAGATGAGATGCCACCCCATGCTTGCATGAAGTCGCCTTGCTCGCGCAACTTCATTTCTGCCGGACATGGTGAATGATCAGAAACAATAGTTTCGATCGTGCCGTTAGCAAGGCCACGCCAAAGTCGCTCGCGATTCTCACGCTCTCTAATCGGCGGACAGCATTTAAACTCAGTGTGCGCAGTCTCAATATTCTCAGACGCAAAATGCAGGTAGTGCGGGCAGGTCTCTGCCGAGATCTTGACTCCTGAAGCCCGCGCGTCTCGCAGCATTGGCAATGCTTCAGCGGATGAAAGATGTACGATGTGGACGCGCGTACCAAACTCACGGCTCAATCGAATCATCAATTCAATCGCCTTGTCTTCATCGGCGCACGGCCGCGACGACAGGAATGTGTTGTAACTTCGCGGATCGTTCTGGGCGGCTTCATCTGAGTCATGTGGCAACTCCGCATGAACAATCAACAGCGCCCCGAGACGTGTAAGCTCCGGCATTGCTTGCCGTAGATCCGCTTCGGTGACGTGTTGAAACTCTTCCACACCCGAGGGAACAAGAAAGCATTTGAATCCAACTACACCCCGGTTAAGCATCAGTTCCAGTTCGCGAGTATTTCCAGGTACTACGCCACCCCAGAACCCAACGTCGATGTGGCACTTGTGGTCAGCTGCTTCCATTTTCGTTTCCAATGCCGCAACTGTTGTTGTTGCTGGTATCGAGTTGAGAGGCATATCGATCAGCGTCGTCGTTCCTCCAGCAGCAGCCGCGCGCGTTGCGGTGTAAAAGCCTTCCCACTCTGTCCGGCCAGGTTCGTTCACGTGCACATGTGTATCGACGAGACCTGGCATGACAACCGCACTGCTAACGACATCGAGCACATCGGAGTCTCCACTTGGATCATCGAATGGGCCAACATTCGTTATTAGCCCGTCTCGAATGTGAATTGCAGCGGGGGCGACTTCGTTTGGTAGTACGACACACCGCCCACGAATGACCAGATCAGCGTCCATGATTGCTTACGTAAACACGGGCGGCGGTGGCGGAATGTTGGGCTTGGCGGGAGTGTTGCTGATGCCAAACACCTGTTCATAAGCAACAGCGAGAGCTGAATAGGATATTGGAAAAACGAGAAACATTCCGACGTAGCACAATAGGGCTCCGCAGAATCCCAGCAGCCCACTTATTAATGAAAGTCCAAGCAATCTCCAGAAGTTAGCCATCGCGGCTCGGGCACTTAACTTCACTGCTTCAACTCCTTGTAGACGCCGGTCGGCTATTAAGGGATAGGAGAAAGTGAAAGCGATGGATATGACGATGATCACGACGAAAATCACCAGCCAAAACAGGACCATTATTCCGAGAAAACCAAACAAGGCAGCAGGATTCGGTTCATCGTTGCCGCCGCTAGCCGCGAGGGTCACGATTAGTCCGAAGTAAAAGAATAGATAGGCGGGTATGATGATGATCAGGATGGGAATGATATGAAACAGTGTGGCGATAACGCTTTGGCCGAAATGATCGAAGCCTTTAAAAAGCGTCCCGAATTCAATCGGTTGGCCCAACCGTTTCCTAAAGAATGTCATGTATAGCCCGCACATCATTGGACCCAACAGGATCCCGAACGGCACGGCACTGCCAACGAGGATTGCTACGAAACAGAGTCCTACAAAGAACCAGTATTGATCTTTGATGATGTTGAATCCTTCTCTCAGACACGTCATTGGTTCTACCGCGTTACGCTTGAAGGGGATATCGGAGTAATTGGTCATTTGTTTCTCCGGAGTCTCAGAAAATCAGCAAGAAGGTTTTGGGCCACTCGCAGCCTGTAGCTCTTCGTCGAACGAATGTCATCTATTGGTGTGATCTCGGCTGCAAACTCTTTTACTGCTACTCGGATCAGTTCGTCATTGATCGTTTGACCGCGAAGTACGTCCTCGGTACCTGCGCATCGGAGCGGAATGGGCGCGACGCTGCCAACGGCGATGCGGACGTCTTCGAGCTGCTGGCCGCTTACGCGAAGAATCCCAGCGAAGCACACTTTTGAAATTGCCTGCGCCTTTCGTGTGCCGACCTTTCGATAGTAATGAAAGAACGACTCTGTCGAGCGTGGTAAACGAATGCGTGTGAGCAATTCATCATCACGTATTCCCATCTGCTTGTATCCGGTGTGAAAACCATTGTACGAAACCCACCGCACGCCTTTTGTCGACGACAATTCGAGCTCAGCATCATACGCGAGAAGAGCCGGCGGCGAATCGGCGGCTGGAGAGGCATTCATTATGTTGCCGCCCAGGGTGCCGCGGTTTTGAATGGCTAGTCCCCCAGTTTCGCTCGCAGCCTGACACAGCATTGGAAACTCCCCAACAAGCACTCCGTGCTTTTGAACATCAGTATACGTGGCAAGCGCGCCGAGTGTGACGTGAGATTTGTCGACTTCAATTTGCCGAAGTTCTTGAAGCGGCAGAAGGTTCACATAGTCGAGGTGGGAGAGCTTTCCCGCCTCAAGCAGGACCATCAAATCGGTCCCGCCGGCGAATGGTTTCCACTTGCGCGGTTCACTGGCTAACAACGAGAGAGCTTCGTCGAGAGAGTTGGGAGTAACTAGATGGTAGTTGGGAACGTAGGCTCGCACGTGTTACGAATCCCTCTGACAGGCGCGAACAACAGATTCAAAAATCTTCATGTAGCCAGTGCAGCGACAGAGATTACCAGCGAGACCAGTGCGTATGTCGTTTTCAGTCGGGTTTGGATTTCGCGAAAGCAGATCGACCGCGGCTAAAACCATTCCCGGTGTGCAGATTCCACATTGCGCTCCGCCGTGTTCAATAAACGCTTGTTGCACGGCGTGCAATTCATCGCCTTTTGCGACGCCTTCGATTGTTGTTATCTGAGAACCTTCAACCTGGGCCATAGGCACCAGACAGCTGTTTACGATCTCTCCGTTGAGTAGAACAGTACACGCTCCGCATTCGCCCTCGCCACAACCTTCCTTTGTTCCCGTGAGTTGAAGCTGTTGACGCAACACGTCGAGCAACCGCGCCATGGGAAAGACGTCAAGCTCGCGAGTATCTTCGTTTACCGTAAACCGAATTCTGAGGGTGTTCCCTGAATCCATACTCGCCTTAACAACTGACTCTTAACTCCAAGTGCGTCACATTTTTGTTTTCGACGTCCATAACAAACATCAGGCAGTGCGGCTGAAATAACTCAACGTTCGCTATTGCAGGTTGGGAAGGGCGGTCTACCCCGCTCAAGATTCAACACAACTAACCAAAACGGCAAGAATCTCGTTCGTACGTTGTCCTCGGTAGGGAAAGTTCAATGTAGCGCCTCTTGAGCGGGGGTAAACCGCCCTTCCGAACTGCATTCATTCGACTTGAGTTGTTCCACTCAAGCTTGAGTCTTCATGTCTTGTACGTTGAACTTTCATTCGAACCTATCACCCCGCGCGGTGGTACTGACTTTCTCCATCATGTCCTCAGGCAGCAACGGAACCCCGTTAAAACTAATGCCAGTTGCATTTTCAATTGCATTCAGAATGGCGGGCGCCGCGCCGTCCATCGGCAGTTCGCCAATACCCTTCGCGCCTCCTGGTCCATACGCGTAAGGGTTCTCTAAAAAAAACACACGAATCGGTGGGATATCGACGGTCGTTGGGATGATGTAATTAGTCATTTGATTGTTGAGCATTCGCCCGTTTTCCCAGACCACGTTTTCAAACAGAGTGAATCCGATTGCCTGCGCCACGCCGCCTTCAATCTGTCCGGCTGCGAGCGTCGGGTTGATTACCCTCCCAACTTCCTGCACAGCGATAAAGTCTTCAACGTGAGCTTCGTAAGTTAGTTCGTCGAACAGAACTTCAGCAACGTAAACGGCCCACGCAAAAGCGCCATACGCATCGCCCTGATATTTCTCGTCATCCCAGTGCACGTTTGGCGGTGGTTCGTACTTGCTCGACGATCGCAACGGCCCGAACTTTTTAATGTATTGCGCGCATGCATTCTGAAATTCGCCCTGGCTGTATGGCGCGCTGAGTAACCCAGCGCCGATCAAAGTTTGCTTCAAACCGATTGCCGCCGACTCTACCAATTTGCCGACGACCATCGCCGTTCGAGACGCGACGGTCGGTCCACTGTTCGGGACACTACTTGTATCCGGACGGACAACTTCGATCAGATCCAAGTCAAGACCCAAAGCTTCTGCGGCGATCTGCGAGAAGATCGTGTTTGTTCCCTGACCAATCTCAGTGCTCGCTGCGAGTATTCGCACAGTTCCTTCACTCGTTGCTTCGGCACTGACGACCGACTGCAGGTACACTTCACCCGAACCTGTAAATCCAGCACCATGCATAAACGACGCGAAACCAATCCCGCGTTTTAGTCCGCCTGACCCGTTGGCATTCTCTCGTTTGAATCGCTCTTGCTTCGCGTGATAGTCAGAAAGGTCGAGTGCGCGGGTCAACAGACCTTCCATATCGACGGGTTCGCGAATTACCTGACTCGTCGCAGTAGTTTCGCCTTCGTGAATGAAGTTCCGGCGACGAAACTCCGCCGGAGTTAATCCGACCGCCGCGGCTACCTTATCGAGGTGTCTTTCAAGAGCGAAGATACTTTGTGGCGCGCCGAAGCCTCGGAACGCACCATGCGGGGGATAATTCGTCGCGACTGCGCGACTGTTGATGCGAACGTTCGGAGACACGTAAGGACCAGCTGCGTGAATTGTGCCGCGCGACAGAACGACCGGCGACAACGTGCAGTACGCACCGCCATCAATGACGAAGTCAATCTCCATCGCGACGAGCTTGCCGTCTTTTGTGACGCCCGTTCGATGACGTGTCCGCGAAGGATGCCGCTTTGTCGTCGCGACCATGTCTTCGGCACGATCGTAGATCATCTTCACTGGCCTACCTGATTTCCAGGCGAGCAACGCTGCGTGTCCGGCGATTAGTGACGGATATTCTTCCTTCCCACCGAAGCCTCCACCGGTTTCGGTTTGAATCACACGAATCTTTTCTTCCGGTAAGGCAAAAAGTTTCACGAGCGCTTTATGAATATAGTAGGGACACTGCATTGACGCCCACACCGTTACACCGTCATCCGGATTAGCTATGGCAATGGCGCCATTATTTTCAATGTAGAGTTGTTCCTGCGCGCCGGTTTCATATTCGCCCTCGACAATCAGATCAGCGTTGGCCCATGCGCTGTCGACGTCCCCTTTGTTAACGCGGAAAGTTTTGAAGACATTGTCCTCACCCCAAACAATCTCTTTTTTTGAAAGCGAGTCTTCGAGTGAGAGTACTGCAGGTAATTCATCAACTTCGATCGAGACCGATCGACGTGCTTCTTCGAGTAGATACTTGTCCTTGTGGGCGAGAAGAACGATGGGCTCTGCCGGGTGATTGATCGTGTTCGCAGCGAGGAACGGCTGATCTTCGAGAATCAACGCAACATGATTCGCGCCCGGAATGTCTGCTGCGGTGACGACCGTGAACTCATCCCAGGGCATACTTCGATCAAAAGAGATCTGCTTGATCAGTCCGCGAGGAATTGAACTTCGAACCGTTACGCCGTGCAGCATTTCGGGAAACGAGATGTCGTCAACGTATAGCGCCTGGCCGGT
>DATIBJ010000161.1:0-30720 GCA_035457565.1 Pyrinomonadaceae bacterium
AACAAGAGTGAAGATTGTGATCATGACCGCTGGCGTGAGGAACGGCCAAAGAAGTCCCAACACTGAACCTTTGTAACGCGCCAACAACTCACGCTTCGCCAGGGAGAGAATCAGTTCCCTCCTACGCGGGAGTTCCCACAACGGCTTCCAAACCCGGCTTTGAGCTTCCTGGGCGGATAACATCTAATGATCTTTTCTAATACCCCCAACGGCAGTTGGGGGATGGTTCAAGTCCAGCCTACAACACAAACAGCAAAAAACCCTTGGCGCGCCGCGCATTCAGTTGAGCTTTGTTGTTCAAGTCAATTCGCGGCGCGACGGAATCAAACCGGATCTCGGTTAGTGGGCCGGACCTGAACGATCCCCCAACTGCAGTTGGGGGTATTTAGCGCCTACTTCATGTAATCCTGCCGAACCCGCGCCAGCTGTTCTTGTTGTGCCAGGAGATCACCACGTCTTCCGCTGCGACATCCTTCCACCATCTCTCAAATTCACCGCGCGCGATGTAGAACGCGGTCGGCGCCACGAGGTGATCGAAAACAATGGTGTGTTGCTCGCGCCAGCCGAAATGAGAGATTGCGTTCAAGTAGTCGTTGTAAAAAAGGTGTTGAGCCAAGGCAGCACCGCGCTTAGTACGGTTAAGTGGACCATACAATAGCTTCGTCGCGAGATAAAGTGATGCCGCCGGTATCTTCGAAAGATGTAAGAGCGTTCTGAGATTTAGTTTCGAAGTGAGCTTTTCTCTGATCGGATCGAGCCAGCGTGTTATCCACTCGTTATTCTCCGCTCCATAAACCCATGCCGCGATACTTCCGCCGGGCTTCACTTTTGACGACAGCGATACAAAGCCGCCATGCGGGTCCGGCAGGTGATGCAAGACTCCGACGGAAAATGCAAAGTCAAAGATTCTCTTGAATGGCAGATGATAGATGTCCGCCTGAATGACATGCGCATTCTCCAAATCGCGCGTCGCTCGATACGCTGTTTCGACTGCGGTGCTGAGATCTACGCCAATAACCTCTCGAGCGCCCCATTCAGCCGCCCGTTGCGTGTGCCGGCCCTTGCCGCAGCCACCCTCGAGAACAAGCTTATCGCGAAAGAACTCAGGTGTTACCGGATGAATCCAACCGAGGAACTGCTCGGTGTAGTGTTCATCCTCCTGCGTGAAGTACTGCCATTGCCAACCAAAGTTAGCAGCAGTTTCACGTTTATCGGGCTCGACCTCTTCGAGTTTCGCAAAGCGTGGGATGCCGCCAGTAATTAGGAAGACTGCGGCACATGCTTCGCACGTTAACTTGCCTTCGATGATCTCGGCCTGCGACTCGTCTTCGGAAAACAAACTGAGGTTTCCGCTACAGGAAGGACAAGCAAGATAGCGTAGTAAGTTTTCTTTCAAATTCGCGTAGGTAAGGGTTCCAGGATCACAGGAGCCGCGACTAACTATAACATTCAATCTGCAGGAGCTAGTTACATTCGCTGGCGTTGTGAGTCGCTACCATAGCGAAGCGAGATTGGTATTCTGCGGAGTTAAGGAAAGAACAGGTTAGAGACCGTGCTGCCGCCGCATCGCGTAGCGGTTTGTTCTTCAGCAGATTGAGTGATGAGTCGAAGCCACTCTTGTCCGGATCTCTCCGAAAGTATGTGAAGTAGTGCATCAGCACAAGCGTTTGGTTGTGCTGAGCATCAATCAACGCTGGCTGGGCCAATAGGCGCAGAAGGACCTTTGCCCGTCCGACGTTCGTGCCATCGTACAGACCAACTAACGAATGTTTTTCGCTCGTTAGATTCACACCGCTAATCTGATTAATAGCCGCGACCAACGCGTCCACGAACTGTTCTGCCTTTTCCATGCGAGCATATTTACGCTCGAACTCAGGCCGGTCAACGAAAGCAACGGCCAGCGCCAACTTGTTTGCTTCGATGTCGTCGTCTCGGACGATCGAGTCTCGATCGTTCTGAAACTCCGAAAACTTTGGTCGTCTACCAAGCCCAACCTGGTACATCGCATTAATGAACGTGCCCGTCGCCGATATTTCGTCTTGCGACAAGAGCCCAGTCGAGATGTCGAGTTTGCGCGCCCGAATACAATCGTTGCGCGATCCGCAAAGCCCCAATTGAGTACTGAACCGACCGAGGATCTCTGAAGGTGCTTCGCGTCCGGTAATGTCTCTGTATTGTTGACTGATGAAGAAGCGTGCGTCGTCGATCGGATTAGAAAGCGCTGAGACTACACCGGGATCAATCGTGAGCGCGCCTGGAACATGCGCAATCTCTCCCGTGTTTGATTGTAATCGGAGCGTGTAGTCGCCAAAGGGGGCATTTGGCGCAACGCTCAGTTCAAAGCTGACTACGGGGACAGACGTGAACAGTTGTTCTCTCGTGAGCGTTGCTGGGTCAACCGAGAAGTACGGCGAATTAACGGAGATACTTGTGCCCGGTACGTTGTCGATACCTTCGCCCGATAAGAAAACTCTAAACTTCTTCCCAGGTTCCAACGGCAACGCGACGATCGAGAGGTCTCCATTCAAGCCGATCATCCGGGGATTCAGCTTAGGCGTAGTCGATTGCATCGGAAGCAGGTTGTTGTTCAGCGTGGTTACGCCATCGGTTTTTACGCTCACTTGCGATGAAACCTCGACGTTTGCAAACCGACGTTGTTGAAGGCTGTCAGAATCAGTCGCCGCTACAATCACGCGATACTTCCCTGGCGACAGCTCGCCCAGAGAGTATGTGCCATCTTCTGCCGTAACATCGCTGGCCATAACCCGACCAGTTGCTGCGCTCTCTGCCCAGACGTGTATCGACTTTAATGGACCAGGGGTAGTGCTGGAAGCATCAAACAGTCGTCCTTCAATTCTGCCGCCGCGCTGACGTGTTCCATAGAGGCTGCGTACACGTTGTCGATCCTCTTCACTCAACGTGCGCTCCGTCAGCGCAGGTAAGCCGTATGTGCCATTGAAGGCTTGACGGCTCTGCATGGTTGATGCGAGGACGTTCGAGTGGTCGAGACCCAGCAAGTGTCCGACCTCGTGCGTGAACGTCGCTTCGAGATCGTACGTGCCTGGACTCCCGTCAGTTGAGAATTGAATGTCGGCGCCTTCGGCGGTGCGAGGCTTCGGGTTGATGGAGATGTCTGCCTCTTGAATCGCGCCTGTTTCTGGATCGAAGAATACACGCGTTCGACCAGTTGTTGAGTCGGCATTGAACGCTTCGTTCTCGAGAGTAGGAGCTACAGTGATCAAACTTATTCCATCGCCCTCATCCGCGGGACTCACCGATTCTTCAGCTGACCAGGAAGTTACAAAGTTGATGTTTGCGACGCTGGACCAGCGAGCAAGTGCGCGTTTAGCAGCGCCAACAACATCGCTTCCGGGTTTGATGTGCGCACCTGGCGAAAGCAGGGAGTTGGAGAGGCTTACTTCGACAGTCCGGCGCGGCCACTTGATGCGTTTCGTCGTTTGGACCAACGGTTCCAGTTCGGAAAAATCACGGGTCTCTAAACGCGGAGCTCGGCCCGCGTTAAGGAGAAGTGCCAGCAGCCCAATTATGACGAGCGAATGTCGCATGAAGGGTACCGGGAGGGGAGACGACTTTACCCTCAGAGAAACCGGTTTTGAGGCCGGTGGTTAGGGCATGGTACCACGGTTTGAAGCCCCTGAAGATGGTAAAAATTGCGGAGTCAGGACGGGCTTGGAAACGGCCGATTTCCGGCTCGCCGCGAACCGCCCCCAAGCTCAAAGATGCCACGGGCTTGCCTAGTGAAGGTTCACGTTCTGAGCCAATATGCACAAGTCCGGAATCCCACCGACGGAGTCGGTGGATGCTTCAAACTTAGTATGCAAACTCAAGTTCGTTCTCTGGGTGGATTGTTCATACATTGCTCAATCAGTCGGTCGCTTGCAATCTTTCTTTGCTTGAAGGCATTAGCGTCTTGGCGTGAAGGTCGGGTATGAACGATCCACCGACCGTCGGTGGGATTCTCTCAAGAACGGGCATGAGCTCAGTAGGTTGAAAATGAACTATCCACCGACTGCGTCGGTGGGATTTGTGCCGGAGAAGGACCTTGAGTTTGTAGGTTAAGTATGAAAGATCCACCGACTACGTCGGTGGAATTCTCTCGACACCAGGGCGCACTTGATAGTCACCCACAACAAAGGCGGCCGGTAAGGGCCGCCTTTCGAAGAAACTTCTCAGTTGAGGTTCCTAGTTGATCGTTATGTGTGGCGCGCTACTGGCCGGGCGGCTAGTGACTGTCGCACCGCCCTTATTAACGGTTACGACTACAGGCACATCTCCGGCTCCCGCGAGTGATGCAGGAAGTTTGAAGTTGATGATGTCAAAACCCGGAGCTTCTCTATTCGGTCCTGTGAACGTAATATCGCTGCCACTAATCGGAGTCGTTCCGACTGTGACTGTCACCTCTGCTGCAAGAACCGATCTTACGCCAGTGACCGACAGTTCAATCACAGTCGCCACGTCGTTGCCGCCCGCGTCTGGTGACGTGACACTAAACGGTTCGGGTGTCCTACTTGCTGGATTTGTGACGTTGACGGCGATAGCTCGTCCACCCTCATCGCCGGTCGTGGAGAAGATGTCAGGTTGCGACAGAACTATCGGAACGAATCCGCGCAAGATCGTATCGCTGCCCGCTCCTGGGTCGAAGATATTTACTGCGACCCTGCCCACACCCGTCGCAAGCGTAATGGGCATTACGAAATTGATCTGCTTCGAGGCATTACCGACGAAATACAAACCAGCAGCAGCACCATTAACCGATAGCGACACACCATTCAATTCAATTGGCAACGCCGGACTTCTCAATGTCTCGGAACCGCCGGTCACTGTGGCGTCGGAGGGCGCGAGAGCTACTGTCGATCGGACGATACTAAGCTCGCCGGGAGCAAGTCCTATACCTGCGCCTGGCGAGGGACTGGGAGTTGGCGTCGGTGTCGGAGTTGGAGAAGAACTTGGAGTGGGTGTTGGCGTGGCGTTCGGCACGGGCATGTTGCTCGCGCCCGTAAAGAACGACAACGCGGCGGATGATTCAGCTGTGATGATTGGTGTTAATACGTAGTAGAGCTCGATTGAAAAATCTGGATTACCGCCACCGAGATCAACTCCCCCGAGACTAATCGCGATTCGCTTACGACTGGCGCTCGCCATCGGCCGGGTTCCACCGAAACTTGAGACGAAGGGTACATTCGTAAGGCGTACGAAGGTGCTGGAGGAGCTTGCCGGCAGTTGAGTCAGAAATACTTGCGCAGAGCGTTGCGGATTTAATCCTTCCAAATCCTGTGCCGCCAGCGGAAATGATCCATCCGCTCGGAAGTTTAGAGCCGACGCAAAAATCAAACTGCCGGGAACCAGCGACGCGTTGTAATCGGTGAACGTCGGAAATCGTTCAATATCGCCGGGCGCGAGTAGAGGACGCGTACCGACTTGAGTAAACGTATCTGACGAAACTGTGTAAACGAAAACCGCGAAGAATACGTTGTTGGTTGTCGCATTCGCCTTGGGATCTGTCGCTAAAGATTCGAAGGCGATCATAGAGCCATCGCGACTCATGCGGCGGCCTGGCGCAAAAACGTTAACGGTTCGCGCGTTTGCTGGATCAACCTTCGTCCGTGTCACCTGGCGAATGTTGGTCATTGCGGAGCCGGTGTAGTTTGCTATGTAGACCTCCGCATTACCGCCCAACGAATCGTCATTGTTGGTGCCTGCGAGATTTGCGCTTGAGTAAAAGGACACAATACTCCCATCAGAAGACAAATTCGGGTTCTGTTGAAAGATGAATCCCTGTCCCAAAACAGCATCCTGAGTGTTCGTCCCCTGCACAGGCGTGCCGGTTGCTAAGTTGTAGAAGAAGATCTCGGGATTGCCGTCCGTGTTTCCAACCGATGGCACCAGATTCCTTGTTGAGGTAAATGCGAGTCGCACTCCATCATCACTGATTGCAGCCTCGCGGTTATCATCGGCGTAAAACGGAAACAGATTTGCGGTGCCTGCTGAAGGAACCCGGCTCGCCGGCGTGTTGGTAATTCTTTGAAACATTCCCGCGTTTAAATCCTGAAACGGGAGTTCGGCTCCCAGTGAAAGATCCACATCAGCGACTGCCGGCAAACGATAGATCCAGATCTCTTTGTTGCCGTCTTGACCGAGCGTGCCTTCAGTGCCGTCAAAATTTGCCGGGTCTGGAGCGTTGGAACTGAAAACGATGATGTACGAACGTGTGCCACCTGATAGAGCGGGTTCCAAACTAATTGCCGACCAATCGTTCACGATCCTGATTTTGACCTGGGTCAGATCTTCAGGAGTCGGAGCTGGCGTAGGCGTCGGACTCGGCGTTGGAGTCGGACTCGGTGTCGGTGTTGGAGATGGTGTTGCCGCAGGCTTAAGAACGTTCCTGGTGTTGGTGATTTGGAAGATTCTTCGCTGTGCGTAATCGGCCAGGAAGATCTCGCGATTGCCGTCAAGATTATTGCGCGTCGGTGTTTTCACCGTCGCCACGTCTCCGTTCGATTCAAAGACGACGAAACGGCCGTTGGCGGTCATGTCTTGCGCAAACGCGTTGAAGGCTGACGTTGGTGCATTCGTCAACTGGGCCATGAACGGATCTGGAGTAGGACTTGAGACCTGGGCCTGAACGGATGAAAGTGCACCGCTACTGAGAGCAGCCAGAATAATGGCGCACGAGAACCAGAAAGCTTGCTTCACAAAATCCTCCGAAATAAAGACGCAGATACGAGCGGATTAGATGCCCTCGGGGAGCTGAGCAGCTCGCAGGTGAAAGTATTGGCACACCAGCGATTAAAGAACGGCCATTTTAAGCAGAAGGTCGTTTTACCGCAAGCAGAGCTACAGATTAGACACTATCTGCCTGGCGCAGCCCGGGGTTATGTTAAGCTGCCGTCATTCAATTCATTTTATTGGGGCCAGTGCGTGGCAAAGAAAGCCTTAATTACAGGTATAACCGGCCAGGATGGGAGTTATCTTGCCGAATACTTGTTGAACCTGGGATACGAAGTCCATGGTCTTGTGCGACGAGTCGCGCTCGAAGCGCCTGACACTCGCTTTAGTCGGCTCTCCCATATCGTTGATCGTTTGATCCTTCATCCCGCAACTCTCGAGAGTTATCCGAGCATTTATCACATCATCAGCAAGCACGATTTTGATGAGTGTTATCACCTCGCGGGGCAAAGCTTTGTCGCTGAAAGTTTCTCCGACGGCTTTTCCACAATGAACATCAACATCAATGGCACGCATTACGTGTTAGCCGCCCTTAGAGACCTGCGACCGAAGTGTAGGTTCTACTTCGCAGGGTCCAGCGAAATGTTCGGAAACGCCGAGGAAGTTCCGCAAAGAGAAACAACGAGATTTCATCCGCGCAGCCCGTATGGCATTAGCAAGGTAGCTGGCTTTCACTTAACGAGAAACTACCGCGATGCGTATCAGATGTATTGTGTAAGCGGGATTCTCTTCAATCATGAAAGTCCGCGAAGAGGTTTTGAATTCGTTACGCGGAAGACAACCAATGCAGCCGCACAAATCAAATTGGGGCTCGCGTCGGAGTTGAGAATCGGTAATCTGGAAGCAAAACGCGACTGGGGTCATGCTTCCGACTACGTCCGGGCGATGCACATGATGTTGCAGCAACAGACTCCGGAGGACTACGTAATCGCTACTGGCGAAACCCACAGCGTGCGGGAGTTGTGTGAACTTGCCTTCGCTCAAGTCGGATTGGACTACAGAGACTACGTTAAGGTGGACAAACGCTATTACCGTCCAGCCGAAGTCGATTTGCTGATCGGCGACGCGCAAAAAGCGCGCGAAGCGTTGGGGTGGAAGCCGAAGTACACTTTTCGCGAACTAATCAAAGAGATGGTTGAATCGGATCTAAAAGCGAACGCCGGAACCCTGAATCAATCCTCACAAGACAAACTGACGCATGCGCATCGGCATTGACGGAATTCCGCTGGCTACTCCAAAGACCGGCATCGGACATTACACATTCGAATTGGCCCACACCCTTGCGGCCATTGCTCCTGAAGATGAATTCGAAATCATCGCGCCGGTGCCATTGAACATCCCTTCGCCATCGATGCCCCCAAATCTTCGAACCGTTCTCGGTCGCACAGGTGCTTTACGTAGGCGGTGGTGGACAATTGGGCTACCCCTTCACGTTCACGAGAACCGTTTACCCTTGTTTCATGGAACTAACTACATGGTGCCATTGTGGCAGCGATGCCTGACGATCGTGACGATTCATGATCTTTCGTTGCTGCTCCACTCGGACACCCACCGCGAAGATCTCGTACGACGAGCAAAGCGCAGATTGCCAACGATGACACGCATTGCGAGTCATGTTCTCACTGACTCTGAAGCAGTGAAGAAAGAGATTTGCGAACACCTATCCGTTAACTCTGACAAGATCACTGCTGTACCCCTCGCGGCTCGTCGTGCATTCACGCCTGTGCCACAAGATGAGACCTTTGCGACTCGGCAACGGCTTGGTGTGGAAGATGATTTCATTCTGTTTGTGGGCACCGTTGAACCGCGAAAGAATCTGATCACTCTCGTTCGCGCTTTCGACGAGTTAATGCGCAGCACGGATTTGCGCCCACAGTTGGTGGTAGCAGGACAAAAGGGCTGGCTGACAGATGATCTCTACGCACACGTTGAACAGTCGGAAATAAAGAACCGAATTCTTTTCACCGGCTATGTTTCAGATGATGATCTTGCGTCACTTTATTCATCATGCACGGTGTCAGTTTACCCGTCGCTATACGAAGGATTCGGATTACCACCACTCGAAGCGATGGCCTGCGGAGCACCAGTGATCACCAGCCGCATTCCCGTGATCATGGAAACTGCTTCGGGCGCAGCTCGACTCGTTGAACCAACAAATCTGCAAGAGCTGACAGCCGCGCTTGTGGAACTATTGACGGACCAAAAAGCGCGCGAACATTATTCTTCTGTCGGACAACAACGAGCAGCGGAATTCACTTGGGAACGCACCGCGCAAAAAACTCTGGAAGTTTATCATCGCGTGTGTGCGGAAGCCGGTGGCCGGCACGTCGTATAAAAACAAAAGCCGGCAACCCATCTGGGCCACCGGCTTCGTCAGTAGTTAAGGTTTCTAGTTAGAATCGCGCGCGATATTCAGTCGAATCCATAAATCCACGAACCATCGTGCGGAAGTCGGTTGGATTCGCGTTGAGATAGGTCAGCCAGTTGTTATAACCCTCTGGCTCCGGTTTGCGACGAAGATAGCCAACATATTGCATGTAAACGAACGACGGATTGAATTCTTTGTTGGTCACTTCAGTGCTATCTGCGATGGCCCGCATCGCTACGGCACGACCAGCGTCGTTGTTATTAGCCGCCAGGTCATTGATGATCTGCGTTCGGTTTGCCAAACCAACACCGGCTGCTGCAAGAATGTTATCGACAAACTCGGTTGGCGATAGCGAACGCGGAAATGCTGCGAGAAAGTCTGGACGTAGAACCCAGTCGATGGCGAACTGCGTTTTTTTCTGTAGAGTTTCGTCCGCGGTTTGTCCCGTAACAGCATTCATGCCCGTAACCATCTCTTGATACTCAGGCAGGCGACCAAGACTCGCTTTGTAGAACCGGAACACGTAACCGCCTTTGATATTAAACTCTTGCGAGCCGAAGAACCCCGCCGACGCCGTAATCCTGGCCTGATGTAAACATTCAGGATCAGTCGGACAGCGCTGCTGCTCGCTGTTCAGATAGTTCATCCAGTCCTGAAATCCTTGCGGCTCGGCGAAGCGACTTAAAAAGTCAATGTAGTGTTGATGAACAAAGAAGTCGCTGTCGTCGATTGTGATAGGAATGGTCGTTCCCGGCCGCAAGCGAAGAGGTTTGACTTTGATATCGCCGTAATACAGTTCAGACGGCAGATTAGGGGTTTCGGTAACAATACGCAGAGTCGGTGGACTCTGAGCATATACACCCGCAGAAAAAATGATCAGAAGGGTTAGCGCAATCGCAGTGTTTCGCATAATGGTCAACTCCGGTACTCTAGCGGTGGGAAGTTAAACTTTTGGATTATCTCTGAGCTGGGGCTGCCCACGCGCGCAACCGGTGGGGGTCGTTACTCGTCAATTCGTACTCTAGCCCGCAGCCGGATCGGTTGTCAATAATTACAATTTTTGAGCGGCCCGGCTCAATCGATAACCACCAATCGTTTAGACGACTTGTGCCTTCAGAATGGCGAAAATACTCCGGCTAATCCTATCTTCCCGGTCTGATTTGTGGTCCAGACGCCGCGCCGACATCTTCGCTTTAGGCGCCATCGGACTGTTCTTCGTTGCCTTTGTCCCACAGGGTCTGTTTCTGGGACGCTATCTGCTCGCAAACGACGCCTTTTTCTACAATTATCCCCTGCGGACAGCGGCCTGGGAGATGATTCGGTCCGGCGAGTTACCCCTCTGGACACCTTACATTCTCGGTGGATATCCGCTTTTGTCGATGGCTCAGATCGGGCTGGCCTATCCACTGACCTGGGGCTATGCGTTCTTGCCAGGGTATGTCGCGGAACAGATTTACGTTCTCGCACCATTTCTGCTTACTCCAGTCTTCACCTATCTGTATCTCCGTCAGATTGACCGCACGCCTCTCGCTTCATTGTTGGGAGCACTCACATTTGGATACGGCGGAATGATGGCCAGTCCACTCGCGAACAACGGGCTAATGCCTAACGCGGTGATGTGGCTACCACTCATGCTCATTGGGATCGAGCGAGCTCACAAATCACCACTCCGGGCGTTGCTCCTGGTTACATTCGCCTATTCGATGTCTGTTCTGACCGGTTACGGTCAGGGTTTTGTCTATATCGGCCTAATCGCTGGCGGGTACGCTTTGTTTCTAGTGTTCCTCACATCTCCAGATCGAAGCGCGACCAGGTTTTCACTACGGCGATTGCGGCCTGTGCTAATCACAGTCGGCGCGGCTCTGTTCTCAATGGGCATCGCAGCCTTTCAGCTTCTTGAAAGTGCTCGGGCTGTCAGACGTAGTATTCGCCGCGAGTTAGACTTCCACTTGTTTACCGAGGGATCGTTCGAGCCATGGACGTTATGGAAATCCTTCACCACACCCATCTTCTATGTCATCGATATGCACGCTGCGGTGACGCCGCTGGCCGCAGTGCTCGCGGTCGTTGCTGTAGTTTGGCATGCATCGCGTCGTGATGAGCGGGATTCAAGAGTGTTCTTCTGGTTTGCGATCGCTGTAATCGGGGGTGTATTGATGCTTGGCTCATCTACGCCCGTCTATCGGCTCGTCTATCACATTCCATTACTTAATCGCTTCAGAGTGCCATCGCGTCACACATTCGAATGGACGTTCGCCGCGGGAGTTCTCGCTGCGTATGGCTGGGACATCGTTCAAGTACTTCTGGAACGCAGACGACAGACGAGCAAGCATTCGCTGGCACTAACACTCTATGCTTCAATTGCCTTGCTTGTTTTGAGCTGTGTTGTCGGGATCATCTGGTGGATTAAATCCCAAACGATGCAACTCCATGCCGCGACCTGGCCCAACGCGGGAACTTACTACCAACTATTCAAGATCGCCTTTGCGCTGCTGACGGCGGCGGCACTTTGGCGCGCCAGTTTGATCGACTTCAAGAATCTTCGGTTCGCTATTTGTCTCATCGCCGTGCTCATACTTAGTTTTGCCGAGCCATCACTCCTGGTTAGTCGTTGGTGGGGAAGTATGGGTTTTAAATCCACTCGCTTCAGTGTGGTAACGGACGTCACAAAGTTCTTAAAAGAGTTTCCTGCTGAACAGAATCGCGTGTACACCCGCGTCTTCCTGATGCATGAGCAATTTGATAATCCTCCCGAGTTTGATAGCGGGAATCTCAATGCGATTCATCACATTCATAACCTGGCGGGATACGAACCCCTCGTGCTCGAACGTTTCAGCCGGGCTCTTGGTGGCGTGGGGCTTGACGGCGTCGCTACGATGCGCACCGGTGAACCTGACGACTCACTTTACTCATCGCGCTCCCACGTGCTGGATCTTCTCAACACAACCTTAACGGTCTCTTACGTAACCTTTGCGCCGTCATTTCATTCGCCACCGCACACTTGGACCAGCGACGAACTGACAATGCTCGGGGACCTCACGCCGAATACGTCACGAAATCTACGCGTTAAGTCGACACCAGCCGATTCAATTCTCCTTGTAACGTCACTGTCTAACTCAGTTGTAGTACCGCAGGGTACTGTCGTCGGAAAGGTGCGTATCACCACCAATGACGGAACTGTTATCGAACATGATCTGCAAGCGGGACGTGACACCGCCGAATGGGCACACGAACGCCCAGACGTGCGGGCACAGGTACAGCACCAACTTGCGACTCCGTATGACCATACTGACGTTGCAGGACCGAATAGTTTTCGAGCCTATCGTTATCGCACCCAGCTACCGCTCGGTGCCCGCGTTGATGTGAAGAGCGTCGACATCACAAACGTCTCTCCTTCCGCAAATCTCGCTCTGTTTGGCGTCGCACTCGTCGATTCAAAGTCAGGCAAGAGTATCGCTCTTGCGCCGCCTTATTCGACATTTTGGAAACAAGTTTACGAGAAAGAGAATACGATTATCCTGCGCAACGAAAGAGCGATGCCCCGCGCGTGGTTGGTCACGGCTGCTGAGGCGGTAGATGGCGAGGAAGCTTTGCGACGCATCCGCGGTGAGAGTCAGCACAGTTTTGATCCGCGCGAATCTGCATTACTGGAAGTTAATCAGGAAGAGTTACCAAAACTCAGCGGTGGACCATTACCGCCCGACAGTAGCGCGCGAATCTCGAGCTATAAACCAAACTCTCTGGAGATCGAAGCAAACGCTTCCGTACCTACTGTTCTGGTAGTCAGCGAAATGTTCTACCCAGGTTGGGTAGCCACGATCGATGGACAGCCGACGCGAATACTCCTGGCCGACTTCTTGTTACGTGGTATCTCGGTTCCAGCCGGCAAACACACAATCAGTATGAGATACACGGCACCGGCAGCTCGATACGGTGCGATGATTTCTGCAGCCACAATAATCGGCTTGATTGGCTTAGTTGTTATTGCGTATCGCAGACGGAGCTCCACGCTCGTTGAATGAACCCCCGACTCCGCACTGCATAAACCAGGTATGTCGTTTTAGGTTAAACCATCGCCAGCGATGCGAATTCGGCTTGCTCTGCCCCTGGTATGGCCTTTGGCCCACCGAACGATCGGGCAATAGTCTGAACCAAGGGCGTAGCCCAAGTCTTGTTGCACTTTAAACGGCGGGGCAGGACCGCCGCCTCACATCGAACGGCAAAGCCGTGAACTCAACAGGCTTTTACGCAAAAACGTTCATGTCATACAGTTGGAAAATGGGCGCACTTGCTCTTGAACGATTGCCGCCTTGGGTACGCGATCTTCTGATTTTTTCGCTCTTCGTAATGATGACTGTCGTGATGACCTGGCCATGGGCGCGTCATCTGCGCGACACGGTTTCTGACAACGGTGATTCGTACGCGTTTGTTTGGTCGCTCTGGTGGAACTACCACCAGACGTTTACTGATCCACTAAATCTATTTCACGCCAATATCTTCTTCCCTTATCGCTACACGCTTGCGTACACGGAACACGGCTACGGAGCTGCTCTGCTTTTTTTCCCACTCCTGGCGCTGGGCTTACCGCCTATGACCGTTTACAGCGTGGCGATACTCCTCGCTTTTGCGTTCTGCGGTTACGCCAGTTTCCGTCTGACACGAACGCTGACGGGATCGTTTCCGATCTCGTTGGTGGCGGGAATTATTTTCGCTTTCATTCCGTATCGTCTTCTCTTCATCACTGCCCTTCCCTACTTGCTTTGTGCGTGGGTTCCTCTCTCGCTCGAGGCGTTAATTCTTTTTGCGAGGCGCCGCAGTTGGAAACGGGCAGCGTGGTTAGGTCTATGTCTACTGATGAGCGGGATGACGAACATTACGTGGTTTTTCTATTCACTCGTCCCACTTGTGCCGACTTTTATTTTTCTGGTGATCCGCTACGACATCCACAAAGATCGGGCGCTGTGGTTGCGAGGCGTTATAGCGCTTGTGATTTCAGCTCTACTCCTCTTTCCTTTTCTATGGCCGTACTACAAAGCGAGCACGCTCTACTCTTACAAAAAAGATATAACTGAAGTGGAACAGAACTCAGTGCGTACGGAGGAGTGGTTAACTGCGCCGGTGTACAACAGATTCTGGGGTTACATGGGCATGGGATCAGGTCTTCCGGGCATCAGAGTTACGCTTTTCACCGGACTGCTACCTCTGCTGTTATTTCTCGCGGGAATCTTCCTTGTCGAGCCATACGTTCTCATTGCGAATAACGATCAAAGGAGGGCGCGTGGTCCCATCAACTATTCGCATCGCCTCCTAATACTCGATCTCTTCTGTTTGCTAGCTTTCGTGATCGCGATTGTTGCGGCGGGCTATGCCGGAGCACCAGGACTGAGCAGATTCGCGGCCAGGTTTCTCAACGCAAAAACTTCGGATCGCGCTGTCTTCGTGCTTATCGGTCTCTTACTTGTGAGGTTCTGCATTTCGTATCCGGCAATACTCCAATTCGGAAGAAATCGAAACCTGATCGAGACGTTTCGCTCGCAACGTCGCAGCGATGCTTTTTGGATCAGCACGATCTGGGTGGTGTTCAGTCTGTTACTTACTTTTGGAGTAAACACATTCTTCTACCGAGTGCTTTACGACCTTCTATTGCCATTTAAGAGTTTGCGAGCGCCTCATCGGGCAGCGATGATCGGGTATGTAGGCTTCGCAATTTTAGCGGGACTTGGTGCAGGGCGCGTGGCGAACCTCATACCCAGGAAACGATTCGTTAACGCCTCGTTAACGTTTGCGATAATCGGGGTCGTTATTCTTGTCGAACTGCATGCGGCGCCGCTGCCCGTCTATCGCGGCGTTGTTGACGCGGATGAAGTCTCATTGAAGTTGAAACAGACCGCGATGCGTGGAGCTGTGCTGGATCTCCCTTCCTTGCCGGGACCTCCATATTATTCGTGGCACCTTTCGATGCTCCGCTCGGTACATCATGGGCATCCGGTGATCTTTGCATCATCGAGTTTCATTCCACCTCTGCCGAATCAAATTCATCAACTGGTCACGCAAGCGACACTGTCACCCGATCTGTTGACGCTTCTGGAAGAAGTGCCAACATCGTACATAGTTCTTCACCGGAAACTGATCGAGCCCGACCGGCAACCAGAGTTCACCAGGTTTTTTAATGAAGCGGTGTCGACCGGTCGGTTGAGATTAATCGGTACGTACGGAGATGGTGACGATCTGTACGCCATAACCAAGACTGAGCCGGAAGCTCGTTAGCGTGGCGAACGAACACATAGACCAATCAGCAGTACCAGCGATAGAACGCTCAGTAACGCGCCGCGGTAGAAGCCAGGTGGTCTGAATTCGAAACGGACTAGATGATTGCCAGCCGGAACGGCAACGCCGCGAAGTAAAAAATTGGTCCGGTAGATTAGAGTTTCCTGTCCTTCAATCGACGCATTCCAACCGGGATAGTAAGTGTCGCTCGTAACCAGAAACGCAGCCGCAGGTGAACTCACCTCCACTTCCATGACATCGTTCGTCAGGCTTTTCACGCGTGCTGTTCCTTTATTATCGCTCGACGCAGACGCAACGACCGGCACTGTCTCTTCAACCAATGCAACTCGACTGAGATCTACTGTGCGACCATCCGAGAGTTTCGACGTTCGCATCGCAGCCAATGCGTCCTGTTCATTCACCTGCATGACCTCGGAGACAAGCCAGGCGCGTGGGCGCACCCGCGTATTCTCGTAGACTAACGACGATCCTACGTCTTCGGATTTAACTTCAGCCCCGTAACCGCCGTTGCTCTGATCAATCTTTGCCACTAACCGCCAGCGAGCAGTGTCTTGCACAGTCGAACGACTCGGCGCTACCGGCTGAGAGACTCTTCGCTCGTCATCGATTGTCGTCATCTTTCTCAACGCAAACGTCGCCGGTGGACCGGTCCATTTCACACTGATCTTTTTAATCTCTTGTGCTCCGGTCAGTGGCAACAACGCAACGTAGTCGTGCGCGTCGCAACGAATCGGTCCACGCTCCACTTGTCGACTACTGAACACCACAGCACGGTCATGTTTCATCGACGGCTTTACATCAGAACAATCCCACGCCCATTCGCTGAAATGCTGTCCTGCGCGAAGGCTAATCGCCTCTGACTGTCCGGCAGTGTTTGTGACGCTTACTTGAGCGAATTCAGAACCGTTTGCCAGCTCAACCGAGCACCCAAGGGTGCCGACAATTCCCAAGCGTGTCGCTCGACGAGGCTGTTCTAATTCAACATCGGTCGATAGTGGGTTCGTTGGCGCGCAACCTGGTCCGATCGTGCTGCTGAAATCGCGAGTGGACCAACGCAGACCTCTTTCGTCCGTCTGAGTCGGGAGATCTGTTTCGCTTTCAGGCAAAAGAACATAACGCACTGCCAGCAGATCCAAACTTTGATTCGCCGGTTCTTGCCAGGTGTCATCAACACTGCCGTGCGGCGGCATCGATAACAATTGATTCAGCCGCGTCAGAACAAAAGGCCCGTATCCAGTTGCGCTCGGAATGGCCCAAAGTTTTGAAAGATCGGGCGGCAGTTCGCTAACACGACCCAAGCCACCACGAACCGGCAACACACGTTGGTGAGTTTCATCAAGCTGTGATCGGTAACTGGTGAACGCTTTTGGCGGCTGAAGATAGGCAGTGTAGGGTGATCGGTAACGCCACTCGTAAAACCACGCAAAGCTCGAGAGGTCGAGAAGGAGAAACAAAAGTACGAGTACGATGCGCAGTTTTGATATTCGCAGTCGACGCCAAACGATGAGGCTCGCGACTCCGCCAAGAAAAAGCAAAACGGGAACAAATAGCGATGGATTGCGAAAAGGATTGAGCGTTATTGCATGTTCGAGTCGTTGTATAGCTAATTCGTTTATCTTGCCGGCTAAGAGCTGAAGCGCCAGGAGGCATGCGATCAAAATGCCGAAAGCAATGGCGCTGGTTCGCCATAGTAACCGTCTCGTTACAAACCCCTTGCTGATGCTTGCAACTCCGAACCCTGCCAGAACACTCACTGCGAATCCGAAGGCGAAGAAATGACGCGCCGGTGCGCGAAACTTATTCAGCACAGGGAGGTGATACGTCAGCCAGGCCAGCGGCGTTGATTCTCCTATCGCTAACAACACGGCCAACGCCGCGATGCCCACCCAGAACCACACCAATAGTTTTTGTCTGTTTACGACGAAACCAATGCTGGCCAGGACCAAGGGCAACAGCCCAACATAGCCTGTTAACTCGCTCGCGCCCCAGCCATCCGCGCTCGACGGCCACCCGCCAAAATATGGTGTGGCGTAGAACGACGCGGGAGAGCCGCCGTAAAGAAACGGGAAAAGCAACATCGGCAACTGCCGCAGCGGCAGCTGATACGCAACGAACTCTTCGAACGTCAGGTTTGCTCGTAACGTGTGCGGCATAAGTTCGATTGTGGGAGCAATCTGTATTGCCGCGAGTCCGATTCCGACGACTAAAGTAGATCCGCACGTCACGTAATAACGAAGCCGCGTTATCTGTTCACCAGGTTGCTGCACCAGTGCAAAGAACGCGCTCAGCAACACTACGTAACCAAACATCTGTGCGTGACCGGCGAGCGCGGCGCACGCAACGCCCACCGTTCCTGTCGCAAACCAGAACCTGCTAATTCGGCCGCTTTTCGATAGTTCCCAATAAGACCACACGATCAACGGCAACCACGCAACAGTGTGAACGACAGCCGCATGGCCTATGTGGGCGATCATGAATCCACAGAGTCCGTACGTTAGTCCACTGATCGTTGCTGCTAGCCGGGAGCGCGTTACTGAGAAGATGTATCCGTAAGTAAAACTGGCGGCGAGCACGTAAGCGGAGATGATGAAGAGATCCCACGCACGTGGTATCAGCGACAATATCAGCGCCGGTGGATACCAGAACATGCGCGGTGCATCTCCGACAGCAGGAAAGCCTGACCAGATTGATGCATCCCAGAAGAGAGTGCGTGAGTAGAAGTGCGGCAGGAAGTAGCTGATGCCATCGCCCGGAGCGAGCACGTGTCGGGAAAAGACAACGGGCGCGAAGAACAAAAGAAAAAACGAAAGGTAACCAGCTGCGACAAACAGCGCGTGCCGCAAGGATTCTCTCGAGAGCCGGTTGTCGATGGTGGTCATCTTGTGAAGAGACTAAACGCGCCGAGCTATCACATACATGATGTCGTAAACATTCAAGTAAAACCCCCAGTTGAGCACGCCGGCTCGCTGCAATCCATTGAACAGCTTTCGTTGATTGCGATGCTGCGTCAGGATGATGTAAGCGACATTGGTGGCGCTGCGATAGAACCCGCAGTAACGGTTATGAATAACTTCGAAACCACGATCCTTGAGCAAGCGCGTTAATGTCCCCTTCGAAAAGTAGTGAGCATGCACCGGTGGGATAATCATTCGCCACTTTCGACCACGCCACCGCGCTACAACACTCTGAATATCTCCGGTTGTAATTGCGAGTAATGCGCCTGGCTCGGTGAGCGACGCGATCTTGTCGATGTAGAGATCTGGACGACGTAGGTGTTCGATGGTGTCCCACAAACAAACAACGTCGAAGCGCTCGTCGCCAAAATCGTGCTTTAAGAAATCCGCTTGAATCGCGCGCAACTTTAACTGCTCGCGCGTGTGTTGCACACCTTCATCGGTAATGTCGATTCCCAAGACCTCGGAAAAATCGTCTTTTGCAGCGTTCAGAAAAAACCCATAAGCACTGCCGATCTCCAACAGGCGCTTGTGCCGGTCTTTCTGAAGAAAGCGCCGCAACACTTTCAAACGGAGCTCGAAGTTCTTGAGTAAGTACTTTTGGTCGGCCGCATAATCAACGAATTTGCCTTCCCGAAAGAGCGAGCGACTATAAAGTTCTTCGAGATCTTCATCGCTTAGTTGCAAGTCTGCAAAGCGATAGTCGCACTGACGACAACGCAACAGATGTTTGTAGATTGGCTCGATGTCTGTGCCTCTGCAAATGAGGCAGAAATGATCCATGCGGCTGTTTCAGAACTGATGAACGAGGTCCGTGCGGGACTTCATTGGAGCGCGGCGATTATACTCTCCGCGCATATGGCTTGCGAACTCCATGAATCAGGAAGTTTCACGGATTCAGATCTCGAACGCGCGCCGTGTCCGAACGGTTGCAACGGAGGAGATCTTCTATTGCACGAGTTCGAGCGATTTCAGATCTATCGTTGCAACGATTGCAGTCTTGTTCGCCTCGATCCCCGGCTTGCAGAGTCGCACCTCGAAGAGCTGTATGAAAGAGACTATTTCTCTGGCCACCACGCGACTGGCTACGATACCTACGAGCTCGATCAACAACATCACGAGTTGACCGCAGCTCGTCGCTTAAGCCTGATCAAGCAATATAAGTCTCACGGGAAGCTGCTCGATATCGGATGTGGCTTTGGCTACTTCCTCAACGTCGCGGCACGTGAGGGCTTTGAGGTTTACGGACTCGATGTGTCAACGCATGCGGTGGAGATCTGCAGGTCGCGATTCGATGGTCGTGTGAGGCAAGGTCTGCTCAAGCCCGACGCGTTCCCGCCTGCAATGTTTGATGTGGTGACGATGTTTGATCTTTTCGAACACGTTTATCATCCCGCGGCTTTTCTTTCGATCATCAATGACATCACGACCCCGGACGCCATCGTGATTATTACAACACCGAACCACCGCAGTCTGCTGTCGCGTATCTCCGGACGAAACTGGGTGTCGTACAAACTACCGGAACATGTCTTTTACTACACTCCTGAAACGCTTCGCCGGATCATCAAGCCGCATTTCGAGATGGAGACGATCCAGTCAGCCGGTCAATTCTGTTCACTGCAATTCCTGGCTGAGCGACTAAAAACGGTGAATCGTCCGCTGGGGAAAATGATGCTGCCACTGGTGAAAAGCCTCGGCGTCAGTGACCGTGTTGTTTATGTGAACTCAGGATCGATGATGGTGTTGCTGCGGAAAACGCAACCTGGAATCTCTCCAGGTTGAATCTTGAATCTTCACTCGCGTTATTTTGTGTGAGTCTGTGTGATTTCGTGGATCGTCTTTGCCCAAAAGGATCCACGAAACCACACAAAATACACGAAACCTTCGAAGTCACACGTCTTGTCCCCGCAGCTAGAGCAACTCTTCTTCCTTGATGAACCGCGGACGACCTTTAACTTCTTTGTAGATCTTTCCGATATATTCCCCGACCAGTCCCAGGAACATTATCTGAACGCCTCCGAGGAAGTAGATCGGAATGATCGTGCCAGCCCATCCCGGAGGCGTGTGGCCCATCACCTTGTGATAGAGATAGAACAGGGTCATCGCGCAACTGAAAAGGAAAATCAGAGCCCCGAAAAACGTCACCAGTCGCAGGGGCACAACGCTGAAGGATGTAATTCCATCGAGTGCTAACGAAGCCAACCTGCGAAAGCTATGTTTTGATTTGCCGGCCGCGCGCGCTTTTACGTCGAACACGACCGTGTCTGAACGGTAACCAATATCGACAAAGATCCCGCGTAGAAACAGGTTGTATTCGCGATACTGCGCGATCGCATCCAACGCCTTCGATGAAACGAGTCGATACTCCGAATGATGCTTGATGATTGGCGCGCCCATCAACGACAGAAGGTTGTAGAAGAACCACGCTGTCGCCTGCCTAAGCGGTGAACTCTGATCGTTCCGTCGTCGCACGCCGTAGACGATGTGAGCGCCTTGCCGGTATTTCTGAATAAAGAGGTGCATTGCCTCTTCGTCTTGCTGAAGGTCGGCATCAATCGTCACTGCGCAATCGACTCGCTCTTTGATTGATAGCAAACCAGCGAGTAGCGCGTTTTGTGTGCCGACATTGCGCGCGAGTTTGAGGCCTTTGATGAGTTCGTCACGCGCATGCAGGTTTTCAATGAGTGACCACGTCTTATCGTGGCTTCCATCGTCAATGAGGTAGAGAAAACTAGCAGCGTCGATCTGTCGCGCAGTCACAAGCCGTTGAATCAGATCCCGCAACCGGCGAGCGGTGTCTTCAACGATTAGTTCTTCGTTGAAACACGGCACTACTATCGCCAGGACCGGAGGAGAGTCATCGTGGGTCGCACTTGTGATTCGCGCCTTGGTTGCCAGATTTTCTTCAGTAGTAATGCTCATGACTAAGCGCCATCTCTGTGCAACCTCCGTGCGTTCTGTGTCTCTGTTGTGAGTGTTTTCTGAAGTTTCTAACCACAGAGCCGCAGAGTTCGCCGAGGTAGCACAGAGATAGAAAACTGAGATTCGTCAAGTAATTACATCATTGACTCAATTCACGGCTGCGAGTCGACCCTCGACTAACGCTAACATCAGTTTCTTGATTCACAGCTTCAAGCATTTCGCACAACTCGTTGATTCGGGGAGCAACGGCTTCGGGCATGAAGTCACACCTTCGCACGCGTTGTTTTTCGATCACCTCTCGCCGATGCATTCTGTCATGTACCAACTTAAACGCACGTTCGGCCACTTGCTCGAGTGGTTCATCATTGCCATAAAGCACGCCGGCATTGCCGAGGGTTTCGCAAACTGCCGTTTCACCGAGCGCCAGCACCGGCACATCGAACCACATTGCTTCAACCAGCGGTGCGCCGAACCCTTCGTGCTCACTTGCGGACCAGTATAAGTGCGCGGTCTGATAGTAGGCGAGTAATTCAGACTCGCTGATCTGGCCAGTAAACTCCACGTGCGCACTCAAGTTTAGTTCGCGACACCTCTCAACAACGTACTGAAAGTAGGGATCAAAGGAACGACTCTCGCCCGCGAGGATCAAACGCGCGCTCGAATCGAGTTTTCGAAAATGCGCGAAGGCTTCGATGAGACGATCCTGTTTCTTGTTTGGTGCGATTCGCCCAACGAACAAGACATTCGTTCGTCTGTTCTGCAATCGCGCTAACACTTCCGAGTCGCCTTCGATGTTCCAGCGATCAGGATTGATGATAATTGGTAAAACGCCTGGCGACTTGAATCCACAAGTTGTGAGTTCGCCGGCGTTGTAAGCCGAATCACCAACGCTCACCGGAAAGCATTCTGCCAGTCGCTTCAGATTAATGCGGCCTAGTTCCAACATCCACGAAAAACTCGGCCGATATCGTGCAAAATAGGTTGCTGGAGTGACGTTGTGATAAACGAGCGCGTTTGGGCCCTCGTGCGCCCGCGCGACCGCGGTAACGTCGGAACCAATCCCATAATGGTAAATCAGCGCAGAATCAGAATCCGGCCGTGCTTCATCAAGTAGCAAGGCTTCACCTACGAGTTGATCAGCGCGGCGTTTACAGAAGATGTCGGATGAATACCCGAGGTCACGAATCTCATTACGAATCGCGATCGCCTGATTAGAAATCGCATCACCAAAGACCAGGTCCGGCAACAACTGATGAATTGATTCGAGCGTTCGGCTTCGAACAACAGCTTTGTGGGACCCTGGCTGACGGTGTAACTGCAGAACCGATTCGTAACGAGCAATCACAGAATCCCAGTCTGCATGTGCATGCGCATACTCCCGTCCGCGTTGGCCTAATCGATTCAGCGCATCATCCGTTTCGGTTTCGAGCAACTCAAACAACGAGAGCCACTCTTGCGACGTAGTTGGTGTCCAGCCCGCTCTTGCTTCATTAACAGCCGTGGCCGTCGCAAGACACTCACCATTCACAGCTGCGGGTCGTCCAGCCGCCCATGCTTCCATCAACACCCGGGAAAAACTTTCGTTGGCGCTTGGTTGAACGAGCGCGAGGCAATGGGCCAACAGTGATGCCTTGAGCTGACCACTAACAAACCCCATTTCACTGATTGATTCCGACGTCGCAAACGACTCAGTACCCGTGCCCGCGAGCACCAACTTGAGTTTTGAATGCGGCTGACTCATTTTGAAGTCACTGAAGGCCTCGACCAGGACGTGCACATTCTTCGAGCAATCGCGCCGGCCCAGATACAGTAGATACCTGATATCGCGCAACCCGGCGGGCAGCGCTTTCCGCAAGACGTCCGCCTCGTACTCTGAACGCTCGATTCCTTCGCCAATGACAGTGCTGCGTGTGTGAATCCCTGGCCCATAAAGTCTGAGCGCCAACTCAAACTCACCCCGAGAATTGAATAGAATTCCGCGAGACCGTCGAAACAGCGCCGCCGTTTGCGGAAAGTACGCTTGCGGTTCGTCATGCAAACAAGGCTGTAGCCAGGCGCGACGAGCCACGATTGGAAGCCCAAGTGTCGTCGTACTGAACATGTAAGGCAGGAAGATGAAGGCGTGATAGCTCTCTTTGTTTGCCGAAAGAAACTCCAGCAACGCTTTCGATTTAATGTTTTCGTGAACGAAGGTTTCTGTATCCTCGAGTGAGACAGGACTCAAACCGCGGCGCAATGGTTTACACGCATTCGACAAAAGTTTCGCATTGACTCGATCAAACTTTTCTACCGCGCGCTCTTCCACCGCAAACCGACGTACCGTCAGACCGAACTCCTCAGTAACGCCGGACGCGTAGCGATTCGTAGACCAATCAGACTCAAAAGAAAGATTGGTTGTTGTAATAACCTCGACCTGGTGTCCGCGCGCAGCAAGACGGGTCGTGATCTGGAAAGCCTGTTGTTCGGCGCCCCCAGGAAGATCGGGGCCAAACCACGGGATGACTAGAGCCAGCGGCTTCATTTGCGAGATCCGGCTTGTTGGAATTTTTTAACTGCGGCGCGTAGCTCATGAAGCTCAGCAGTCAACTGTTTGATCTTTTCGGCTTGTTCTCTCGAGGACTTCGTAAACTGCTCTTCCAGATCACTTAGCGCGGCCCGCTGAGCCTCAACAATCATTCTCTGCTCATCGATCAAAAACTCGCGCTGCGATGTTGCCGCGGCGTCGGCAGTGCGACGGATTTCATCAAGCTGCTCCTGTTGGACCGTCAGCTGCCTTGTCAGCGCAACCAGATCACTGTGCAACTGCCCTTCTGACTGTTCGTGTTGTTTCTGTATTTGTTGCGCAGACGTAGTTAGTTGTTCGCTGACCGCCTCGAGATTAGTTCTAAACTCGCTCTCTAATCTTTCGTGCTGCGTCTGAAGCGTCTGTAAGCGAGCTTCCCCGTCGGCCAGATTTGCCGACAACTCAACCAGCGAATCTGACAGCATCATCACGGTCTTTATGACGTCTGAGACGTTCTCTGCCACGTCGCTTTGTGGCGTCGACAATTCAGAGCCAGTATCGGTGGCGAGAAGCACACCATTGATGTGATCTGCCACGCGTTGCTGCTGTCCGACGATGTATGACTCAAACTGTTGCTGATGCTGGACCAGCAATGGAAGACGACCAATTGCGCGCAACACCGTCAGCGCATGACCAATCACGGGCCAGCGACTTACCTGTCGAAAAAGGGGCGATGGGAGTCCAACCACCCGAACGTCCGGGTATTTGGCGCTCAATTGCTCGACGATCTCCGTCTTGGTTCGCAATCCGCCACGCAACTCCTGCAGCGTCTGCGTCAGTTCGGACGCGGATGGCGGTCGCTTCGCAATTGCCGCATACGCATTCAGCACGAACCTCTTGTCGTGATAATTCAGCAGATCGGTGAGTGCATATGAGCTGGCATTGTTGAGTTCTGTATCGGGTTGCAACCGGAAAGGCCCAAACGCTGAATCAACCTGCGGTAGTTCCTCTCGCGATGCAGCCGAGTTGTCCTCAACGGGGCCCTGATGTTCGATAAACTTCACTTTGTCGGTTTGCTGCATTATGGGCTCGTTTACGTGTAAGTTGAATCAACCGCATCATGTCGACAAACTAAAGTTTATCGAACACTCGCGAACATTCACGTTCGCGTTGAGATTTGCGAGTCCCTCCATCTCTATTGGACAGGCGACGCGGAAGAAAACCACACCATCGAGCCAATCATAAGCAACACCATCCGGAGAATGGACCGCAACCGATATGAAATAGTGCTCCTGGCCCAGCGAACAGTTGAATGTAAATGTTGCCTCCTTGATCTTGCCGCGCTCCATAACGCCCAGATAAAAGCCCCGCTGCTCAGTATTGGTTCCGTAGATATTGATTCCATGACGATTCCGAATCATGAAACCACAAACCACTTCGCGCAAATCCTGATTTGCCACAAATCGGAACCTTAACTTCACCGCTTCGCCTGAGTCGACTAACTCGATGGGCTCGTCGGCCGCATTAAGAAACTCCACGTCGAGAACTTCTGCGTGGTTGTTACCATGCCTGTATTGACAATGTAAGGGGCCACGTTGTTCGATAAACTTTAGTTTGTCGCGAGCAGCGATAGATTCAACTCCAGTGGATTGCTCCGCGTATGTTGGAACGCTTTCAGTTGCAATGGCAACCGGAGCTCCTTCGCTGTCGTCGTACGCTTTTTCACGCGCCATAATCAGCCGCTGGTAGCGGTTAAGCACATCTACCGGCGCGCCGTCGGCGAGCATCTCGCCCTGATAAAGAAGAATCGCGCGGGAGCAAAGCGCTCGTACGAGTGTTGGCTCATGAGATACGAAGAGGATCGTGGTTCCTCCTTCCTGCATCTCCTTAATACGTCTCACGCACCGATGCTGAAAAATGGTATCGCCGACTGACAGCGCTTCGTCGACAATCAGAATGTCAGGATCGGAATTGACGGCGATCGCGAATGCGAGACGCACAAACATTCCGCTCGAGTAAGTCTTCACCGGCTGGTGGATGAACTCGCCGAGCTCCGCAAATCTCTCAATCTCCCGCAAACGCGCGGTGGTTTCAGCCTTAGAGAATCCCATCAGCGCAGAATTCATGTAGACGTTCTCAATGCCCGTGAACTCGAGATTGAAGCCAGCTCCGAGTTCAAGAAGAGCTCCAATGCGGCCGTTCACATGCACGGAGCCATGTGTCGGATTCAGAGTACCAGCGATTATTTGCAGCAGCGTTGATTTGCCGGAACCGTTTGGGCCAATGATGCCAGTCGTGGTACCGGGTGTTATTTCGAAGGAGATGTGTTTGAGGGCCCAAAACTCGCGGTGTCGTTTCAAGTGTCCGCGGGTCAGTAGCTCCTTGAGGCGGTCAGCGGGCTTGTCGTAGATGCGGTATTGCTTAGCCAGACCGTCGACGCGCAGGGCAGTATGCATGCCCGAATTCTAGATTCGCGAGTGAGGATTAACAAGGATTGCCGATTGGAATCATTGCCGATTGCCGATTGCCGATTGAAAGAGCCGTCTAGACGATTGCTTTCTCGGGAATTGCCGAAATCCCTCTTTCAATCAGCTTTGCCTCAGAAGTCGATTTCGGTGGTAACGAGTTTCGTGTTTAGTTGGTGCGACTTCGTGGATCGTTCCGTTTGTACAGGAAAACAAGGACGATCCACGAAGTCACACGAACCAACACGAACGAAAACACTTCCGACTCGACCTGGATGTGACTTCTTAGGCAAAGCTCTTTCAATCGGCAATCGGCAATCGGCAATGCTCTCACGGATTATCCGGATTCGGCCCAAACCGCTTCCGGTATTCATCTGAATTCATGAACCCGTTCACCATCGTGCGAAAGTCGTTTTGATGCGCGTTCATGTACGTCAGCCACTGGTTGTAACCACCCGCATCCGGGATGCGTCGCAGATAGCCGTAGTACTGCATCGCCACAAACCCAGGGATGAATTCCTGGTTGAATACCTGCTGCGATTCCGCTATCGCTCGCAGCACCTGCGCCCGTGTCCACGTACTGGCATTCAGCGCATTGATCAAATCCGTCGTCGTCAGCGTCAACATCGCGCCAGCCTCCGGACTGTTCGGATCCCGCGTTGTAATCGCGCTCAGACTGAAACGGTTCATCAGCGTATTCACGTACGCTGTATTGCCCAGCGCGTTGTACTGATTAATAAACTCCTGTCGCAACACGAAGTCGTTCGCAAACTGCGCCCGCCGCTGAAATGTATCCTGCTGCGTTATGCCCGTCACCTTCCGCATGTCGACTACGATCTCCTCATACAACGGCAGTCGATTGAAGGCCAGCTTGTAGAAGCGATAGTTGTAGTAGCCTTTTAACTGAAACTCCGGCGACCCAAAGATCGCGCCCGACACAAAGACTCGATCGCAGGACGGATCATTGTTCACGTTTGGACAGCCGTTCAGAATGGCACTCCATGGTTCAGTTGGTTCCGGCTCACGCGACAGGAAGTCGAGGTAATGCTGGCGCACGAAGAATGGCGTCGCGAAGTACGGGTTAGGTGGAGTGCCCGTATCATCGTTGGTGATCGTTATTTGCGCGGTCGCGGGAGTCCCGAGTGTCGCGGCGGTCACATTACTCAGCGTCACGCCAAAGGTCTCATTCCCTTCGTTCCATACGTCATTAATGATCGGGATCAGGAAACTCTTCGAAGTTTCTCCAGGCGCAAACGTCAACGTATCGACACTGGTAGCAAAATCACATCGCGCAAACGCATTGCCTGTAAAAGTGGCGCAGTTGACCGTGAAGTTGTCGGTGTCAGTCGTCGTATAGCCGACGGTTACTGTTCCACTGGTATCCCCGGAACGCGTCACAGTCACATTCACGCTCGTTCCATTTTCGCCAACGCTGTAGGTAGCCTGCGAGAATTGGATAGTTGGAGCAGTGACGAGGGCCCGCGGTGTAAATGTAACTTCACCCGCGTTCGTCAAATCAATCGGCGCCTCTTCTGACGTATGTGTTGTAGCAACGTAAGACTCGGGACCACCACCACCAATTCCGACCGTTGGGAATAAGCCAGTGTTGCCGCTACCGTAACGAGTCTTGATTGTCCCATCTGTTCGCAGCTCGATTTCAAAATTCACGTCCGCCCCGCCGGTACAAACCGAACCGTTAAAATTGCACGGTTTGGCCTGCCAGCGATAGATCCTGGTGTTAGCGTTTGGTTGAAGTACATATACGCCGGCATCCGCACGCACTAAAGTCCGTAGATCCAGGTCGTCCCATAAACCCGCAATCATCTCAAAGCCGCTAAGTGCCTTGGGCGAACTCGGTACATCGTCGGCCTCGAGCGGGTCTTCGCGGTGTGGCGGATCGCTGAAATAGAGTGCTCCGTTCGATGAGATTACCAGGCCGGTGTGGGGCGTGCCGAAGAATGGAAAGTTAAATCCAGGCGGGAAAAGGTCGTCGACTAAAACATCGTCAGCGTTCAGGTTCAGACGATTGCCGCCTATCGACAGTGACGCAGGGGCACCGACAGCCGGCGGTAGATAGGGATCTCCTACCGAAAGTAGAATGTTTACGTTGAGCGTTTGAGGGCTGCCTTCATTGCCTTTGTTATCGAATTCGCGCAGCGTCAACGTTCCCGTCGTATGTCGATAAGGAATATCCACGTTCGCTACTTGTGCGCTTCCGGGCGAAGCGGGAACTACACCCTTCAACACAATGGGAGTCGAACCAGGAGCGCTGTCGGTAAACGACAATTCATACAAGGCCGCGTTGCCTCCGCCACCCAGATCGTCGCCGGCAGCGGTCCAACCAACGTTCAGTGTCCGTCCGGTTTGAGAATTGAGATGAAAATTAACAACCGCGCCTGGATCGATTGAGTCGTTTTCAACTACCGACTGGACGCTCCCGTTCACATTCAAACGACGCCCACTTAGTATCTTGTCGACTAGCCCTGCGACTGCATCACCACCGAACATCAGCATGCGCTTAACTTGCTGCACGGTTAGATTTGGATCTTTGGCCCACAAGAGTGCTGCCGCGCCCGAAACGTGAGGAGCTGCCATAGAAGTCCCACTGAAGACCGAATAGGAATCACCATTCGCTTCTGTAATGGTTGGCTCAGGATCGCAGATATCAGGATCCGGCGGCATGATTGTACACGGCGGTGTTGTGCTCAAAATAGACACACCGGGAGCAGCCAAGTCAACACTCGTCGCACCGAAGTGCGTTGTGAAAAGCTGTAGATTCGGTAACGCATTCGGTAATTGATCGCTTTGGTTAGTGGCTGCCACCGCAATTATATTGGGCGCTGAGAAACTGGATGGATAGTGTGGTACGCGATCGTTGTCAGGAATGGTCGTTCCAATGTCCGCGTTTCCTGCAGCAGCCACAAATAGGATCCCTGAACCATTTGCCTCGTTAATCGCGTCTTCGAATAGTTGCGAAAAGCCACCGCCACCGAAACTAGCGTTCACAACGCGGATGTTTGCGCCTCGCGTACCGTTAGTGCTGATCCACAACTCGCGCATCTGTTTCACGTATTGAAGAGCGGCAATCGCCTTTGCAGTATCTCCACCGCCCGTCTCGTCCAGAAACTTAAGTGACATTAGACCAACAGCCCAGTTCACACCCGATATACCCTTGTTGTTGTTACCAACCGCACCTGCAATCCCGGCGACATGTGTGGCGTGGGTCTCCGAGGGCTGACCGCTGAATACAGTCCCATTCGGAGTCGTCAATCTAAAATTGCAACCATGAATATCGTCGATACAACCGTTAGCGTCGTCATCAACGCCATTCGCGGTGTCGAATGGGTTTGTCCAAATGTTTGCCTCTAAGTCCTGGTGAGTCAGTTGGATTCCCTGGTCAAGTACGCCTATGACGATTTGCGGACTTCCAAAAAACGTTTCGGCTGTATTCTTACTTCCTCGAATTGTGTCGTAAGCCTGTGGCGCGCCAATTTTCACCAGGTTCCATTGAGGAAAACCAGATGGGTTTGCTCCAAAGAGTGGATCGTTGGGGTTTGTCGCAGTCGCGTGCAGGATGTAATTCGGTTCGGCGTACATCACATCAGGCTGTTGACGTAGGATCTGCACTGCTTCGAGTGTGCGCTCCGGCGCGACGCGAACGATGCGTGCGCCCGGAACTATCTTCGAGCCGGCGAAATCTTCCACTCGCATCTCAATCTGAGCTCCGTCTGACGCCGCGGCAGCCAGAATCCTGTTGGTCTTGTCTGCTGCAGAGCCTTCGGTCCGGTAGCGGACAAGCACTTCACCAGGCACGAAGGTCGGTCGGCGCAACTTCTTTATCGCAGCAGAACTAAGTTTCTGAGTTACTTTGGCTCGCGAGGACGGAGTGATCACCACCAGGGCCACGGCGATCGCGGCGATGGTGAGCACAAAAACAAAGCGGAGACGAACAGATGTTTGCTTCACACAGTTGAACATTGAAAGCCGGCTCTCCTAAAACCTTGTGATCTCTTTTAAGCTCGGAAGCTCAGCTCGGGACGACTGAGCATAATGTGAAAAATAAGGATCGATGTGTTTCCCGAAACAAATCGCGGCCCAAGCAGCACCGAAAATATATAACAAATTGTCCATTCTGATTACAGCGTGGGGAGAGGCTGAGTGACGGACGCGGAAGATATAACCGAAAACCGGCAGACGAGCAAGGATGAAGACATTGCCGATTGGCGATTGCCGATTGAAAGAGCCGTCTCGACGATTGCTTTCTCGGGAATTGCTGAAATCCCTCTTTCAATCAGCTTTGCCTCAGAAGTCGATTTCGGTGGTAACGAGTTTCGTGTTTAGTTGGTGAACCAACACGAACGAAAACACTTCCGACTCGACCTGGATGTGACTTCTTAGGCAAAGCTCTTTCAATCGGCAATCGGCAATCGGCAATGCTCTCACGGATTATCCGGATTCGGCCCAAACCGCTTC
>DATIBJ010000162.1:0-60925 GCA_035457565.1 Pyrinomonadaceae bacterium
ATGGTGGGGCGCCCACGGAGGGACGCCCCTACAAATCAGGACACTACTTAGCAATTCGCCCGCGGTTCGACTCCAGCGCATAGTTATGTAAAATGTTTTAGCATTCAAGTCAAACAAAGCTGAACCCACTTTAGATGCCAAAACGCACAGACATTCACAAGATCCTGATCATAGGATCAGGACCCATCGTCATCGGCCAAGCCTGTGAATTCGATTATTCGGGTACGCAAGCTTGCAAGGCTCTTCGCCAGGAGGGGTATCAAATCGTTCTGGTTAATTCAAATCCAGCGACGATCATGACCGATCCCGAAACTGCTGACATCACCTACATTGAACCGTTAACAGTTGAATCGTTGACTGAAATTATTCGGCGCGAAAAGCCAGACGCATTGCTTCCGACAGTTGGAGGTCAAACGGCTCTGAATCTGGCAATCGCTCTCGCTGATGCTGGTGTGCTCGAGCAGCACGGTGTCGAGATGATTGGCGCTAACCGTGAGGCGATCAAAGTTGCTGAAGATCGCTTGCTATTCAAAAAGGCGATGGATGAAGCCGGACTGGAGATGCCGCGAGGAGGCTTCGCAAAGTCGTGGGACGAAGCGCAGGCGATTGTCGAGCAAACTGGTTATCCTGCAATCATCCGACCTTCTTTTACGCTCGGTGGAACAGGCGGAGGCATAGCTTACAACCCGGAGGAATTTGAAGACATTATTCGAGGCGGTTTAGCGGTCTCGCCAATCCACGAAGTTCTAATCGAAGAATCTATTCTCGGGTGGAAAGAGTTTGAGTTGGAGGTGATGCGCGACCTCGCTGATAACGTCGTCATCATCTGTTCGATCGAAAACTTCGATCCGATGGGCGTTCATACGGGAGACTCAATCACTGTTGCGCCAGCACAGACGCTAACCGATCGCGAATATCAATTAATGCGTGACATGGCGATTCGGGTCATTCGCAAAGTTGGAGTTGAAACCGGTGGGTCGAATATCCAGTTCGGTGTCAATCCTGACAACGGCGAGATTCGAGTCATCGAAATGAATCCCCGCGTGTCGCGTTCTTCGGCGTTGGCTTCAAAGGCAACAGGCTTTCCAATTGCCAAGATCGCAGCCAAGCTCGCAGTCGGTTACACGCTCGACGAGATTCCTAACGACATCACAAAGAAGACGCCAGCTTCCTTTGAACCAACAATTGATTATGTTGTAGCGAAGATTCCTAAATGGGACTTCGAGAAGTTTCGCGAAGCTGAAGATGTTTTAGGGACGCAGATGAAATCTGTCGGCGAAGTCATGGCGATCGGCCGGACGTTCAAAGAAGCACTCTTCAAAGGACTGCGATCGTTGGAGTCAGTAAAGCCCCTTCGCCTTGAAGACATTTCTGACGACGAGTTGCAGCGTAAGCTCGCGCGACCAAATTCTCATCGGTTCTCCTACATCACTTACGCACTACAGCACGGCTGGTCGCTTGATGAGATCTATCGATTGTCGCGAATCGATCGATGGTTTTTGGATCAACTCCAGGAGGTAATGGAGATTCAGCGCGATATCGAGGGATCGAAGCTCGAAGACATCAATGCAGAACAACTTCGGGCCTTCAAGGAAGTGGCGCTTTCAGACCGACGTTTGGCGTATCTTACCGAACGCTCTGAGGATGAAGTTCGTGCATACAGAAAGAAGCTGAAAATTGTTCCCGTCTACAAGCGCGTTGATACGTGCGGTGCGGAATTCGAGTCACACACGCCTTATTTGTATTCGACATACGAGACTGAGGATGAAGCAGAGCCAACGAACCGCCGGAAGATCATGATCCTTGGCTCAGGTCCGAATCGCATCGGACAGGGAATTGAATTCGACTACTGTTGCTGTCATGCGTCGTTTGCGCTGCACGAAGCCGGCTTTGAATCGATCATGGTCAACTGTAACCCTGAAACAGTTTCGACTGACTACGACACCTCAGACCGACTTTATTTCGAACCTTTAACGTTCGAAGACGTGATGAATATCATCGATGTTGAGAAGCCGGAGGGAGTGATTGTTCAGTTTGGTGGACAAACGCCATTGAATCTGGCAATGCGTCTTCAATCAGCGGGCGTGCGTGTGATTGGAACATCACCTGATTCGATTGACCTCGCAGAGGACCGCAAACGATTCGGAGCTCTTTTGAAAGAGCTAGGGATTCCGCAGCCCGCAAATGGCATGGCAGCGTCAGCCGAGGAAGCGCGAGATGTTGCAGCGAAGATCGGATATCCGGTGCTCGTGCGTCCTAGTTATGTGCTTGGTGGTCGGGCGATGGCGATCGTTTATGACGAGCAAGCGCTGGAATCCTATGTGAGAAACGCCGTTGGCTTCACTCCGGATCGGCCGGTGCTCATCGATAAATTCTTAGAACAAGCGGCAGAGTTTGATGTTGATGCATTGGCTGACGATACCGCGTGCGTAATCGCCGGCATTCAAGAGCACATCGAGGAGGCGGGAATTCATTCCGGCGATTCATCTTGCGTTCTGCCACCAGTTCGAATCGATCCTGACCATCTTGAAACGATGCGTCACTACACCCGACGACTTGCAGAGGCGTTGTCTGTGTCAGGTTTGATGAATATTCAGTTTGCCATCAAAGACGATCGTGTCTTCGTGCTTGAAGTGAATCCGCGAGCATCGCGTACCGTACCTTTCGTTTCGAAAGCCACCGGAGTGCCAATCGCTCGCATCGCTGCGCTCGTCATGGCGGGTCAGAAGTTGAAAGACTTTAACTTGCCGGCGGAATTGACCGTGCAACGCTTCTTTATTAAGTCGCCGGTGTTTCCATTTGTGAAGTTTCCGGGCGTCGATCCGATACTTAGTCCGGAGATGCACTCAACTGGTGAAGTGATGGGAATCGGCGAGACGTTTGGTGAAGCATACGGCAAGGCGATGATGGGAGCGGGATTGAGTTTGCCTTTGAGCGGTCGCGCATTTCTTAGTGTGAATGATGGCGACAAAGGAGCCGCCGTATTAATTGCTCGGAAGTTAACACGACTTGGATTTCAGATTGTGGCTACGCTTGGAACCGCTGAGCGCCTGCGAGAAGTCGGCTTGGAAGTTGAAAGTGTTTTTAAGGTCAACGAAGGTCGGCCCAACATCGTGGACCACATAAAACGTGGCGAGATTTCTCTGGTCATTAATACGCCGCTTGGTCGTGTTTCGCACTACGACGAGCAGGCAATCCGGCGCGCAGCGCTGCAATACAACGTTCCGTGTGTGACGACGATGACGGGTGCGCGCGCGCTAGTCGAGGCGATTGCATTTCGTTCCGAGAGCCAAACACCTTCTGTTCACTCGCTGCAAGAGCTGCACTCGATGCGGGACGCAGTATCGTCTGTGTGAGCTGAGCTGATCGCGTTAAAGCGCAACCGAGTGTCATGAAGTCAGTACCACCTCGCGGTAGCGGGTGGGTGCGAAGCGAATCGCCGCCATGGCTACAGATAAGTCAACTATGAACTCACCGGAGACAATCCGCCGAGTTCTTGAGGAATGCCACACGATTGCGGTAGTTGGCCTTTCGTCTAAACGCGACAGACCGTCGAACGGTGTGGCGTCGTACATGCAAAGCGTTGGTTATAAAGTCATCGCGGTCAATCCGAATGAAACTGAAGTGTTCGGCAACAAGGCCTATCCTGATCTCGCTTCGGTTCCGGAAGAAATAGACCTGGTTGATATCTTCCGTAGATCTGATGAAGCAGGAAAAGCAGTTGATGAAGCGATTGCCATCGGAGCCAAGGCCGTTTGGTTGCAGGAAGGTGTTATAGATAGTGAAGCGGCGCAGGGCGCGGTCGACGCAGGATTGATGGTTGTTATGGATCGCTGCTGGTTGAAGGAACACAGGCACCAAAGCCGATCAGTCAATGAGTGAAATTAGATCCGTAGTCATTACCGTCAGTGACGCTTGTGCTCGTGGCGATCGGGAAGACGCATCGGGCGCCGCCCTTGTAGAACTACTCGAGAGCATCGGCGCCACGGTTGTCGCGCGTCAGATCATGTCGGATGACCTTGACCCTCTGACTCAATGTTTGCGGCAATTCGCGGCGCGACCGGATGTTAATTTGATTCTAACGACAGGCGGAACTGGCCTCGGTCCAAGAGATAACACACCGGAAGCGACCCGTCGTGTCGTCGAGCGGGAAGCGCAGGGATTGTCTGAAGCGATGAGATTGGAAACGTTGAAACAGACGCCAATGGCTATGATCTCAAGAGGGGTTTCCGGTGTTTGCTCCGGGACCTTGATCATCAACCTTCCTGGTTCGCCAAAAGCAGTACGTGAGAGTTTTGCTGTGATCGAGCCCGTGCTCTCCCACGCGATCGATCTACTTGCAGGCAAAACAGAACACAAAGCCTAAGATGTTCGATAAACTTTTTAGTTTGTCGTCGGCGTTCGGCGAAACTCAAGTTCCTTCGAAAGTAGACGCTTCGGTATCTCGACGACAAACTAAAGTTTATCGAACATGGCCTAACGCTCACTCACAATTCGCCATGACGAGTGCGTCTTTGCGCCGCGAGATGATCGGTGAGCATGCGATAAAAGCACTTCAGACAAATCCCTTGTTCGTCTTGTACCCCAGAATTCAGCACCAACTAATCGCCGGAGTAATATCGCTAAGTTGCTCGTCGAAAGCCGAAGTCTCGAATTCCGAACCGAGATATTCAATCTGTTCAATCGTATGAACTTTGATATTCCGGGATCGCGTTTGAATCTAGCATTGCCGACGGTGAGCTTTGCGAACGGAGTCTATACGTTCAGCAACGGTAACTCGTCAGCGGGTCAGCCGGGGCAGCCTTACACGCAAAGCCAGGCTGGCCAAACATTCGGGCTACTTCGACAAACCGTCGTGCGAGATGTCGGCCTGGGAACGAGTCGTCAAATCCAATTTGCACTCAGACTCAACTTCTAAACTTGGGTCACGCGGTCCGGCTTCAGTGACCACTGAAGCTGGACCTTCGTCTTATGGCCCGCGTGACAAATAGTCTCGGGAAATTCGACATGTCAATCACGGAAACGGCTTTAATGGCGCAGACAAACGGTCATTCATCAGATGTCTACGATGACGGACACTTGCGCGTTGAGCATGACAACTACTACGTCGCCTGCGACGGCACTCCGATAAAGCTTCCCCGTACGGAGTTCTTACCGCCTGATTACTGCTTCCGCGCGCTGACTTGCCCCGATCCTGTTAACAGAGAGTTTAGGTCGAGTTCAGCTCAATGTAACACCGACTGTCTAGATTGGTTCCTTCGATCTGCCCGATTTCAGCCCAATAGTCAGGAGAGTCTATGCCTGCTCTGACAAGACGAAGCTTACTTGTCGTTGTTTGTGCCGCGGCGATTGCGAGTTTTGCGTTTAGTTCATGTCGACCAAACGGTAGTGGTGGCGGTTCGGTAAAGTTACAGGGAGCAGGCGCAACATTTCCAAATCCCTTGTATCAGAAGTGGCTGAGCGAATATTCGAAACTGCATTCGACTGTACAAATCGATTATCAATCTGTCGGTTCGGGCGCGGGGATAAAGCAGATCCAGGCGCAGACTGTAGATTTCGGCGCGTCGGACGTGCCGATGAAGGATGAAGATCTCAAAGGAGCTCCGGGAGAGATTCTGCACATTCCTACAGTTTTGGGGGCGGTCGTAATCACCTATAACCTCAGTGGTCTAAACCAGCCTTTGAAGTTTTCGGGCGAAGCACTCGCCGATATCTTTTTGGGAAAGATCAAGAAGTGGAACGATCCCAAAATCGCGGCGGATAATCCGGGGGTTACATTACCTTCGAGCGATATCACGGTGGTGCATCGATCCGACGGCAGCGGTACATCGGGAGTATTTACCGACTATCTCTCCAAGATAAGTGCGGAGTGGAAGGAAAAAGTTGGAGCTGGTCCATCCCCCAGTTGGCCAGTTGGTCTCGGAGGGAAAGGAAACGAAGGCGTCACAGGGCAGATTAAGAACACGCCGAATACGCTCGGTTACGTTGAGCTGGTGTATGCCGTTCAGAACAAATTGCCCGTCGCTCAGATAAAGAACGGCTCCGGTAATTTCGTCGAACCTTCCATCGACGCCGTGACCGCCGCAGCCGCAGCGTCAGCGGCAAACACACCCGATGATCTGCGCGTGTCGATTACTAATGCGTCGGGCGCCACTGCATATCCGATCTCGAGCTACACATATATCCTCCTCTACAAGAATCAGAAGGACGCCGAAAAAGGTAAAGCAGTCGTCGACTTCGTTTGGTGGGGAATTCACGATGGTGAGAACTTTGCGAGAGATCTTCAGTACGCCCCACTACCCGCCGACATCGTAAAACGAGCGGAAGCAAAATTGAATTCGATCACAGCGAATGGTGCGCCATTGCGATAGAACATGAGTGCGCGTGCAGACACGAATCCCGGGGCGTTCTTCAGGCTATCGAAATGGCGTAAGGCGCTGTCGCCAACAGGCAATACTGGAGATGCGGTCTTTCGCATCCTGCTTGGGCTTGTCGCATTGTTCGTGATGGCGATTGTGATCGCCATGGTGTGGGCGTTAGCAGCCGACTCGTTACTGTCAATTCGTACTTTTGGTTTCGGGTTTATTACGAGCCGAAATTGGAATCCGATAAAGGGCGAGTTCGGTGCGCTGCCGTTCATTTATGGCACCGTGATGTCGTCGCTGATCGCGTTGTGCATCAGCGTCCCGTTGTCGCTTGGTATAGCCGTCTTCCTGGTTGAGCAGGCACCGAGAATTGTCGCTCGCCCTATTGGGTTTCTGGTCGAGTTGCTTGCTGCTATTCCTTCGGTTGTATACGGCCTGTGGGGAATCTTCATACTCGCCCCCGTCATAAGGCTGTACCTTGGTCCGCCCCTGGAGCGCTTGTTAGGTTGGACACCCTTCTTCCGTGGACCAGTCACGGGAATTGGTTTACTAACCGGTGGCTTGATCCTCGCGATCATGGTGACGCCAATAATCTCCGCCGTCGTGCGTGATGTGCTTGCGGCTGTTCCAACCTCTCAGCGCGAAGCCGCGCTGGCTCTCGGAGCTACGAAGTGGGAGATGATTCGTGTCGTACTTGTGAACGGCGCACCCGGAATCGCCGGAGCTGTGATTCTCGGTTTGGGAAGAGCGCTGGGCGAGACAATGGCGGTAACGATGGTGATTGGCAATCGTCCCGAGATCAGTCTTTCATTTTTTGATCCGTCTTACACAATCGCGTCGGCAATCGCAAACGAGTTTACCGAAGCAACCAGCGATCTTTATTTGAGTTCGCTGGTTGAGCTCGGCCTAATTCTCTTTTTTCTGACGTTCATCGTGAATGGAATAGCCAGGTTTCTGGTGTGGAACGTCACACGTAAAACCGGTGGTGTGGGAAGGGCAGCGTGATGGAAGTTGCACGTGCCGATCAAATGCGCAAATCGATTAGCGCGTTGATGACGACTGCAACGGCCGTTTGTACGTTTGTCGCCGTTGGAATTCTATTAGTGATTCTGTCGCACATCGCCGTGCAAGGTGTCGGCTCACTAAATTTTCGTTTTCTCGTCGATTCTCCGCGCCCTGTCGGTGAAGGCGGCGGCATTGGTAACGCGATTCTCGGTTCAGTGGTGTTGCTCGGCCTTTCGTCTGCTTTTGGACTGCCGTTGGGTATTGCTGTCGGGATCTATCTATCCGAAATCGGTCGGGGCCGGCTGGTTGGAGGCGTACGGTTTATTGTCGATACGCTGACAGGAATTCCTTCCATTGTGACGGGCGTTTTTGTCTACGCGGTCGTCGTACTACCGCTGAAGCACTTCTCAGCATTCGCCGGTGGCGTCGCGCTGGCGTTGATCATGGTGCCCATTGTGGCGAGAACAACGGAAGAGATGCTGAAGCTGGTTCCGGACAGCTTGCGTGAGGGAGCTCTAGCTTTGGGCGCGCCGCAATGGCGAGTCGTTCTCGGGGTTGTCGTACCAGCCGCAGCTTCAGGAATTGCCACCGGTGCGATGCTCGCAATTGCACGCGTCTCGGGTGAAACAGCGCCACTTTTGTTTACTGCTTTTGGAAGCAGGTTCTTCAGTACCGATCTGAATCAACCCATCGCCTCATTAACCGTTCAGATTTACAACTACGCGATCTCGCCCTATGACGAATGGCACGCGCAAGCATGGGCCGCGACTCTGGTGTTAATGACTTTGATTCTTGCTATCAACATTATCGTTCGCATCCTAACGCGCCGGAAGTTTTAGACGTCTGTATTTCCTGATGATGGCCCAAACTGCTATACCACGAATTGAAGTGCGCGAGCGTCGTCCGAACGACGGAGTAGATCAAAAATCTGCTCAGCCAAAGGTGTCCGTTCGTGATCTCAATTTCTTTTACGGGAGGAATCAAGCGCTTCACAATATCTCGCTTGATATCCCGGAACGGATGGTCATGGCGTTCATTGGACCGTCGGGCTGCGGCAAATCGACATTCCTCCGAACGTTGAACCGAATGAATGATGTGATTCCGGCGACCCGCGTCGAAGGCCAAGTGTTGATCGACAACAAGGACATCTATGTTCCGGGCACTGACGTTGTCGACCTGCGTCGGCGCGTGGGAATGGTTTTCCAAAAATCTAATCCGTTTCCGAAATCGATCTTTGACAACGTGGCGTATGGACTGCGAATCAATCGTGTTACGAGTAGTTCGAGTGAATTAGCTGAACGGGTTCAACAGGCGTTGGAGGATGCTGCTCTTTGGGCGGAAGTTAAAGATCGATTGAAAACGTCGGCTCTCAGTTTGTCGGGTGGTCAGCAGCAGCGGCTATGCATCGCACGGGCGTTGGCCATTCGTCCTGACGTACTATTGATGGATGAACCTGCTTCGGCTCTCGATCCAATTGCAACGTCGAAGATTGAAGAACTGATTTTTGATCTAAAGAAGCAGTACACGATTGTGATCGTGACGCACAATATGCAGCAGGCGGCAAGAGTTTCTGACATCACGGCTTTCTTCCTGCTGGGTAAGTTGATAGAAGTAAACTCGACAGAAAAGATGTTTACGGCACCTGATGAAAAATTGACGGAAGATTACATTACAGGAAGGTTTGGCTGAGATTTAGAGCTTTGTACTTCGTACTTTGTACTTCGTGGTAGTAATGTGCTTGGTGCGCCCGTTGAAATTACTCAACTACGGGAACGGGAGCGCAGCGACCGATGTCAACGTACGTTGCGCGCCCGGGCCACTTGATATCAGTCGCTGCGCTGCCGTTCCGTAGTTGAGTAATTTCGACAAAGGACCAAGTAGAAAGAACAAATCCCCAAGAACTAAGTACAACAGAAGAAGGGGGATTAGACGGATCAGACACACAATGGATTTACACCGCCATCTCGACGACGAACTAAACGCCCTCCGAGACAGGGTTCTTCTACTCGGAGGTGAGACCGAACAGGCATTGCGCCGCGCGATGCATGCTCTTAATGAGCGCGACACCGAAGAAGCCAAACGCGTTCTGGACGATGATGATCGCGTCGATCTGCTGGAAGTGGAGATTGATCGCCAATGCATAGACATCATTGCGTTGCGCCAACCCGCCGCCCGCGACCTGCGTTTCGTTATCTCTGTTGCAAAAATGGCTCCGGTCCTTGAGCGCATTGCCGATCACGCCTGCAACATTGCTCGCGCGGCCATCGACTTAAATAACGAACCGGAATTAAAACCACTCCCCGACGTTGCACGCATGGCAACGCATGCGCTGGAAATGTTGCATGCTTCACTTGACGCTTTTACGACTGCCGATGCAAACGCAGCCCGCGAAGTTATTAAGAGCGATAGTGAAATCAACAATCTGTACAATCACATCTTCCATCGGCTGATTGAGCTAATGGTGACTGAGCCCGAAACTGCGACTCGTGATGCACGACTTCTGTTCGTCGCGAAGCACCTGGAACGGATTGGCGATTACGTCACCGACATTTGTGAGCTCACGGTCTACATGGCGGAAGCTACGTTCATCAAGCATTATCATCAACTCAGCAATCTATGAATCGTCCGATCCTGATCGTCGAAGATGATGCGGACATCGCCGAGAGTTTGAAATACAACTTCGAACGCGAAGGTCTGTCTGCGTTGATTGCACCGACTGGCGAGGTCGGTCTGGCTGCTGCGCTTAATGAGAAGGAGCCGCCCCGGCTAATAATTCTCGATTTGATGCTACCTGGTATGACCGGCAGCGAACTCTGTCGTCGTCTCAGACGTGAGCCGGCAACGCGACGCACGCCCATAATCATGCTCACCGCAAAAGCGTCGGAGTCTGATCGGGTTGCGGGATTAGATCTCGGCGCGGACGACTACATCACAAAGCCATTTTCCGTTCGGGAACTACTCGCGCGTGTCAGAGCTGTCATGCGACGGTCGGATGAGACGATGAGCAAGAGTTATGAAGATGATCATCTGCTGATCGACTTTGACGATATCAGAGTTGTTTGTGACGGAGTGAAAGTGAAGCTCACAAACAAAGAGTTCACCCTTTTGTCGGTGTTGGCTAAGAGTCCGGATCGGGTTGTTACTCGACAACAGCTGCTCGACAGCGTTTGGGGCTATAGTTACTACGGCGACGCTCGCACTCTCGACGTTCACATTCGCCGGCTGCGGCAAAAACTCGATAAGTGTGGTGGCTGCATCGAAACAGTTGTCGGAGTCGGCTATAGATTTGTAGGATGCGCCAGGCAACAAGCAGTCGGTGGGTCGAATGTATAATGGTGAGTGTTTGTGCGTAAGTTTCTGTTAATCTTCATTTCCGCATCGTCTCTCCTCACTCTTGCATTTCTCTTTTATCCTTCAGCGCTGGGTCGCACGATCTTTGCGCTGCTCACGGCCGCAGGCGCCCTCGTGTTAGCTGCTTATCAGTTGGTATCCAATAAAAACGAGACCCAACAACGCCAGCTGGTAGATCAATCGCAAGTGTCGAAACACCACTTTCCCGTCGACACGTTATTCGATGCAACGATCAGCAGCATGCGCGAAGGAATGCTGGTCGTGGACCGTGATATGCGCGTTATCGCGTCGAACCAAGAAGCTTACCGTCTGTTCGGCTCCGCACCACGTACCGTGACAAATCAACGGCTGACGGAATTGACGCGCAACCCCGCGGTATATCAAGCGTTCCTTGATGGATTGCGGGGTATTGAGCGAAGCGGCGTCAAGGTCGACACGGTTGGTGCGGAACGTTGTGTGTTTGACCTTCGTGTTACACCGCTGGCGTTGGGAAACGGTAATGGACCGAGCGGCGCACTAGGAGTTTTCGTTGACGTCACGCGCACCGAACGACTTGAACTGGTGCGGCAGGAGTTCTTATCGAACGTTTCACATGAGTTACGCACGCCGCTAACTTCAGTGCTTGCATTCGTCGAGACTCTGGAAAACGGCGCGCTTGAAGATCCCGATAGCAGTCGGCGTTTCCTCGCCATTATCCGGAAGAATGCCTCGCGCATGCATGAGCTGATTGACGAGTTGTTGGAGTTGACTGCTATCGAAGGCGGAAACGTGCGATTGCGCGCGGCCAACGTCGAGTTGCGACCACTGGTTGAGGAGAGCATCTCGTCGCTGGCAGCTAAAGCCGAAGCACGCGAGATCTCGCTAGTGAATAGCGTTCCGGCAGGTGTCGAAGTCTATGCTGACAGCCGTCGGCTTGAACGGATGTTGACGAACCTGATCGACAACGGCATTAAGTTCAATGGACCAAACGGTCAAGTCACTATCAGATATGAGTCTGGCGTGCGCGATAAGATCATCGTTGAAGATGATGGCGACGGGATTCCGACGCATCATCTCGAACGACTCTTTGAGCGTTTCTACCGTGTGGATCGCGCTCGGTCTAGTGACATGGGTGGCACTGGCCTCGGGCTCGCCATTGTGAAGCATTTGGCGCTGCTGCACGGTGGGGAAGTGACGGTCATATCGGAGCTGGAAAAGGGGACGAGTTTTACGATCCATCTGCCCCACGGGCCGTGAATCAAATTGACATGCCGCCCGTGAAATCACGCGAAATCCCGCCGAAAAACGAGGCCCGACGAAATCGTGTAAAAAATATGTTTGAAACGGGCTCACCCGCTCTGCGATAATCTTTCCCGCGAAGAACCACTTGCTCTCACCTCACGTAACCCGACAGCCCCATTTAGATCCTCGGTAGCTGCTCAGGCCCTTAAGGGTCTTTGCGGTGTGTTGCCGTTTCCGGGAAGAAGACGGTTTATCGTAAAGGAGTTAACGATCATGCGATACCGTGCGGTACGTTACGCTGCCACCTCAGTTAGTCACGTGTGCCGTGTCACTCTGAGAGTGGTCGCTACGTTGTTGATCCTAATGGTCGGTTTGGTGATTGTCTTGCGGTACTTCGGAGTACCCGTTCCTTCGGCTGAGCAAGTACTCCAGGATGCCTCAAGAATCCTCTAGTAACCATCAGAAGTTGAACTGAATCTGCTGTTGAATTCGATACGTGCGGGGTGTGAAAGCTCCGAGTGGAACGAAGAATCTCGGAAACTGCCCGCTGCTTCTGATCGAATCCTGAATAAAGAAGAGGCTTTGTAATATCACCTTCCTCGCGATTCCATATTCGAATCTGAAATGGTTCGTGCGGATGTTCACGCCTGTGCCTGTGCCCAGGTCGTCGTCGGTCAGTTGCGAGATCATCGAGTTGGCTCCTTTGATCGCGAAGACGTAAAGGAAGGAGGTATCCCCTTTCTTCGTGACTCTTCCGATTTGTAACGCCGTCAGAATTGCATCGCGTTCGTTAACTCCAGTCGCGACGTTCCGTGCCATCTGCACGTTGAACATTAGGGGATACTCGTGCTGGCTTGTCTTCCAACCGTTGTAGTTCAGCCTGTAAGTAATCCTCGCGATATGGAATCCCGACGCGGTGTAGATGGCACCGCCTGGTGTTGTCGTGGCGTTTCCTGTGCCCGGAAGTGGTCCAGAGAGTGCAATGCCAATTCCAGGTTGGACTAACAACGCGACGCCGTCAGCGGCAGAAGCTAGTTGAATTTGATTCGGATGTTGATAGATCTGCACATCGGTGCCGAATTGATCTGACCAGTCGTCATTAAATTTCTGATTCACCAAAAAGCCCTGATGAAACATCGTCGCCGATCGGCCAGTCGAGCCAACAACTTCTCCGGCGCGCGCCAGCGGACTTCCGGCAGCGATCACCGCGACGTTCGGTGTCGATAAGATGTATTGACCGGCGCGTAGCTCAAGGCTCGATACGTAAGCGCCATTTCCTTTAAACGTCTTCACATACTTTTCATTGAAGCCGTTAAACCGAATATCATCGTCAAACAGAAAACGTGAGTTGTCAGCGAAGATGCTCTGCACGCGGCCGCCCTGCAGCGTCACTGACTTGTCTGGGCGATACTCCATCCACGCCTCACTGATCGCAAACGGATGACGCACCGTCATCGATGTGAAGTCTTGATTGCTCGATAGGTGATTATTGAGTGGTCCTGTGGCCAATTGAGCATGGAAACTCAGATTCGGATACAGATCGGTGTCCAGGTTCACACGAAAACGGTAGCGGGCCCGGGCATTCTGAATATGTTCGAGCGGAGGATCCGGTGGTTGCGCTGCGGACCGCCAAATCTCATCGAACCGCAACCGAAAATCGCCGGTGATTTTGAATGGGCCGAGGCGATTAACTTGTCCTTCCACCTTTGCCAGTCGCTGTTCTACCGCTGATTGCGCTTGCGGCTCGGCTGAAGTTTCAGGCGTGTTTGCAACTGGCGCAGCGGTCGTCGTTGTTGCGGTGGCGAGTGATCCGTTCTCCGGTGGTTTTTCGGTGTTCAGCTTCTCGAGGAGTGTTTGAATCGCAAGCTGCTGTTGGGTAATTGTCTTTTGCAGCTGATCGAGCTTAGTGTTCTGTTTCTCGAGTTCTGCCTCGAGCTGCCTGACGCGCTCTAACACGAAAGAGTCATCCGTCGCTGAAGATGTTTTGGGGTTGCCGGTGACATCCTGAGCGTTAGTCAGGGGTGCCACGACAAAAAGGAGACTGAACAATAGAAACAGTTGAACCGCACGACGCGTAGGTCGAGTGCTGCAGGAAAGGTTCATTTTCTCACTCCGTAATTGAGTTGTTAGTCTGAGGTTACGATAACGAACGGCGTAGCATAAGACCATTGTCTTAACTCAGTCTTGCCATGAAGTTACATTGATGTGAACAAAAGCTACGGCTTTGCCGCCTGCTGTGAGGCGATGGCTCTGCCTCGCCGTAACGTGCTCTGTAATTATGGGCTGCGCCCTTGGCTCGGTCTTTGACCTCGGGTTGGCAGGAAAAAAATCACCCGCGTTGACAAGTTTCTCAGGCGGCGCTTACTATTCGGGCGTTCAAAAACTTTCCGTTAGCTCTCCGGCAAGCCAGAAGATGCTCCTTCAGGAAGTAGCAACTACAACGCAGAGTACGATCGGCAGTCCAATCACAGCGTATTGGCCCGTGATGATCTTCTTTGCTGTTGCAATTGTTTTTCCCGTTCTACCGATAATCCTGGGCCGTTTCTTACGGCCAATCAAATACGAAAAGTCGAAGATGCGACCGTACGAGTGTGGCATCGATCCAACGACCGAAGCTCACGAGCGGTTCACGGTCAGGTATTACATCGTCGCAATGTTGTTTTTGATCTTCGACGTTGAGACGATCTTTCTGCTGCCCTGGGCAATTATCTTCATGGGCAATGATTTTTCGTTCACGACGTTCGCACTAATTGAGATGGTTGTCTTCCTCGCGATTCTGGTAGTTGGCTACTACTACGCTTGGAGAAAAGGCGCATTGGAGTGGGCGTGAGCAGATTGCCGATTGCCGATTGAAAGAATTTGGGTATCGGCGGTTACCAGTGGGCACCCATTACCTCCAAAGTTTTTTGTGCTACTTTTATGACGTCTTTCAATCGGCAATCGGCAATCAAAAATGACTTATGGCTGAACACGAAGAAGGATTTGTTTTAACCACTGTCGATTCGATCATGAATTCCCTTCGACGCACGGTTGGCGCAAAGACCGTCGATATCGCGGCGCCTGTCGTTAACTGGGCACGCAAGTCGGCTCTTTGGCCGATGACCTTTGGTCTCGCGTGTTGTGCCATTGAGATGATTGCCACTGGTGCGGGTCGATTCGACATCGATCGTTTTGGCGCCGGCGTCTTTCGGCCCAGTCCTCGACAAAGCGACCTGATAATCATTGCCGGTACCGTCACTCTCAAGATGGGTCCCGTTGTTCGACGCGTTTACGACCAAATGCCGGAACCCAAATGGGCCATTGCCATGGGTGCCTGTGCCTCGACGGGTGGTCCATTTGATTCTTACTCGACAATGCAGGGTGTGGATCGCTGCATACCAGTCGATGTTTACATTCCTGGTTGTCCGCCGCGGCCCGAGGCTTTGCTCTATGGACTGATGCGGCTGCAGGACATCATCATGCGCGAAGCTCCTTCGGCATACATCTTCGATTCTGATGGATCGGTGCATCGTCAACGGCAATTCGAAGGCGAACAAGCGGCCTAGTAAACCTCATCAGCTGTTTCAAATTAGCGTCATCAACTCGCGTTTCTATTCTCCACCCGTACTCTCAGGGCAATGAATAGAAAGGAGAATTATGACTCCATCCCTCAGCGTAACTGAAACACCAACGGAATTTGCTCCCAAGAGTGGGTATCCCTGGGTCTGGTTGGGTTTCATGTTCGCTCTCGCATTTCTTATTCTTGAAACCTTAATGGTGGCTCTCGAACTCGAGGAGCAGTCAACAACAGCCGGGCTAACATTAATTGCAATTGGAGGTTTTGTTTACTGGCTCGTATGCCTGCACCGTTTCCATAAGATTCTTCTAGAGCTAACGCATGGCCGTTATCCGATTAGTGCCGCGGAAGCAGTCGGCAAACACTTTATCCCTTTCTACAACATATATTGGGTGTTCGCGTGGCCTTCCATGATGTCCCATTACATCAACGCGCGTGGCCGAGTTCGTATGATGCCCGGCTTTTTAGTCGGTCTGATGTTGTTTCTCTCGTTGATCCTCCGGTACTTCGATGGTGGGCTCGGACTCCTCATACTGTTCGGCACCACTGTTTACATTTCGTCGAAACTAAAACAACACGTCCGAGCCGTAACCGCCGCTTTGCCTGAAAATCTTCCACCAGTGCTCGACCCCCAAGTTTTCAGCGCACCTGCTGGAGCCACATCTGGTCCACCGACTCTTTTTTCCGACTAACGACGTCAGGAGTCACAAGGCGCACAGCAAATCCCCCGGGTTTGCTTTTGCGCCTTTGGTTTATAGGACCTATAAGACGTAGGGAATTCTTTGGAAGAAATGTCCCGCTAACACCGTCTAAGTATTGTTCGCCTTAGCGACGGGGGAGCGAATGGAGCGACAAGCGGTCATGGCAGAACCAACAGTCGACGGTCAGGTGATCAAAGCCTGTCAGCATGGTGACCGCGACGCGTTCCGACTGTTATTTGAAGCTTACAAAGACCGTGTATTTTCAATCGCTGTCTATTCGCTTGGAGATCGCGCGGTTGCAGATGATGTCACGCAGCAGATATTCCTGAAGCTCTTCAGTGCGATTGGCCAGTTCCGCGGTGATTCCGAGTTCACCACCTGGTTGTATCGAATGGTGGTGAATGCCTGTCACGACGAACGACGGCGAACGAAGCGACTAGTCGCGTTGGGGCCGACTGCCATCGATCCACCGCGAGATAAGAAGCCGCAGGAAACGCAATTCGCGCGTCAGGAAATCGCCGGCGTAGTCCAGTCAGCCATTGGTCAGCTAAAGCCAAGATTTCGGGTGCCAATTCTTCTGCGTTACATCGAAGGCTTGTCATACGAGGAAATTGCTGAAGTGATGGGTTGTTCGAAAGGCACCGTCGCGTCGCGCTTAAATCGCGGTCATACAGAATTAGCACAACGCCTGGCACACCTTCGTCAGGCGTTCTAGGAGAGTAAACGATCTGAAGATGTTTTCTAATCACGTCACAAATGAGTTGTCAGCATACTGTAACGGAGAACTGTCTACTGAGAGGGCGCGCGACGTTGCCGAACACATAATGTCGTGCGTGCGATGTCGATCGCGGTGCGAAGAGATCAAGCTTGGAGCGAAACTGGCAGAGCATGTACCTCTTGAAACTGCTCCTGCCGATATGTGGGCCAAGATCGAATCCGCATTAGAGGGGCAACTCACCGGGAATATTCCGGCGCCTCCTTTGCCGCGTGCGTGGTTCTGGCGGCCACAGTTTGCTGCAATAACCGTTGCTGTGGTTGCTGTGATTTTGATCGGAGCGTGGTGGGTCTTACGCGATCGAACCACTCCGCCTGCTGGTCCATCCTGGCAAGTCGCGACGCTGAACGGCAGGCCAACCATCGGTTCGACGCGCATCACGGGCCAGGGACAACTCGGGGTTGGCCAGTGGCTCGAGACGGACCAGAACTCAAGTGCGCAAATCAACGTTGCTTCAATTGGACAGGTGCAAGTTGATCCCAATACTCGCATTCGTCTGGTGCAAACACAGCCGACCGAACACCGTTTGGAACTAGCACGCGGACAAATGAGCGCGCGAATTTGGGCGCCACCTCGGTTGTTTTTTGTCGATACGCCGTCGGCTGTCGCCGCAGACCTGGGATGCGCTTATACGCTGGTCGTCGATGACTCTGGCGGAAGTCTTTTGCGCGTAACTTCGGGCTGGGTCGCCCTGGAGTTAAAGGATCGCGAGTCGATTGTACCGGCGGGCGCGGCCTGCCAGACACGTCCAGGCATCGGCCCAGGCACTCCTTACTTTGAAGACGCTGGTCCCGACTTTCTTAACGCGTTGGCTGATCTGGATTTTCAACCGAACAAGCCAGCGAAGTCGCGCGCACTAAACCAACTGCTGCAAAGAGCGCGCGTGAAAGACACGCTCACTCTCTGGCACCTTCTAGCTCGTGTGGATGGTGAGGAGCGCCGTCGCGTGTTTGAGAAGATGACCAGTCTGATCGAGCTTCCCACCGACGTCACCCGCGACGGAATACTAAAACTCGATCAAGAGATGCTCACGAAGTGGAAAGACAAACTTGAATTCTATTGGGTTGGTAGCAGTGTGGATCCAAAATCTATTAAGGATTTGAAAACGGCCGATCCAAAGAAGTTCTGAAGGAAGTGAGGAGTAACACATGCAAGTCGAAAGAAATGAGTTAAGCCGTCGCAGCTTCATTCATTACGCCACAGCTGCCTTTGTTCCACTCGTTGGGCTTCAATTGCTTGGCTGCGGCAGCAATCGGTTGTTGGCGCATTCACCGAACGAGAGCGATAAAGCAACACCCGTCTCGTGGAGTACTCGGATCGTAGGTGATCAGGAACCTGGTCAGCCGTTGATTGTCTCAGGAACAATTTATTCGCCAGACGGACGAACACCGCTTGAGGGCATTACACTCTACGTCTATCAGACTGACGCGACTGGCCGATACTCAACCTCCGGTGGAGACAATCGAAACACGCGGATACACGGTCAGATGAAAACGAATGCACAAGGACATTACGAATTCCGGACTATTCGTCCAGCGTCGTATCCCGGGACGAGGATCGCCGCACACATTCATGCGTATGTTTCAGGTCCGGGCTATCCGGAATACTGGATTGATGAGTATCACTTTGACGATGATCCTCTGGTTACGAATGAGATGCGACAAAAAGTCTCGAATCTCACCGGGACTTTCTCTCCTATTATCAAAACTACAAAGGGCAGCGACGGAATTCTTCGCGCAACTCGCGATATCAAGATTGAACGTTGCACGAATAACTGTACCGGTCGTTAGGTTGGAGAGTGCTGCTATTATTCTCCCCAAGCTTTAGCGTGGGGTAATCGGCGAGCTTACAACCGGGGAACCGTTTCAACGGTTTATCGTTTTCGAAGTTGCACGATCTGGAAGAAAGTTAGAAAACCGTATGAAGAGAGTTTGGAAAATAGTGCGATGGCTGGGAGTTCTCCTCATCTGCGCGTTAGTAGTGGTGCAGTTCATCCGACCTGCCAAAACAAACCCAACCGTTGACCCTGCCCTGGCGATCGAGTCACACGTTCAGGTTGATCCCAAGGTGAGCTCGATTCTCGATCGCTCGTGTGTTGACTGCCATTCAAACAAAACACGTTGGCCCTGGTACAGTCAGGTTGCGCCGATGTCGTGGTTCGTAATTGACCACGTCAACGACGGCCGAAAGGAATTGAACCTCTCAGAGTTCGGAAAATACGACAAGCGGCGACAGTTGAATAAGTTAAGGCAGATTTGCCGTGAGGTTACCAACGGCGCTATGCCGTTGAGTTCCTACACTCCCTTGCATGCCGGTTCAAAGTTGACTCCGGACGATGTGAACACGCTGTGTGCCTGGAGTGATGCGCAACGAGCGCAGTTGGAAGCGAAGAAGTAATTTGGAGTGCGGTGACTTGTCACCGCTTTCGTCCTGCGGCGACCTGTCGCCGCTTTCGCATTGACACTCCGCCTTCGTCAGAGTTTAATCACACTCCCCACCCAATCTCAAAGACAAAGGAGGAACCTCATGCCTCCACTCAAAGACTGGCCTCACGCGCCAATTCATCGAATCAGTTCTGATGGCATTTACATGGTGACGGGAGCCACGCTGCACAAGGAGCGTCTGTTCAACAGCGATGGAAAACTCAGCATGCTTGAAGACCAGTTGCTCGTGCTAGCAAAGCAATACGAGTGGCAACTGGAAGCTTGGGGAGTTTTCGTCAATCACTACCACATTGTTGCTCGTGGCTACGGAGGCGACTATGGATTAGACGCTTTTCTGAAACACCTGCACTCAAACACGGCCCGAGAACTGAACAAGCAGGACAACTCGGCCGGTCGCAAGGTTTGGTACAACTTCTGGGACTCAAAGGTCACCTTTGAAAAATCATATCTAGCCCGGCTTAACTACGTTCATCAAAATGCTGTGAAGCACGGACTGGTAATGGTTGCCAATCAATATCCGTGGTGTTCAGCCGCATGGTTTGAGAGAACTGCGTCCCGGGCGATGATCAGGACGATTTACGGTTTCAAGATCGATAAACTGAAAATTGATGATGATTATTAAGGAAGACGACTTGGAAAGCGGCGACAGGTCGCCGCGGCATGAAAGCGGTGCCGGGTCACCGCACTCCAAAGGTTACGCCGCGACCATCTCGCCCTTCAACTTCTCCGCCTGATAGTGTGCCACCAATGCGTCGATGAATGGATCGAGATTGCCTTCCATTACTAGATCCAATTGATGGATCGTGAGGCCAATGCGATGGTCGGTGACACGGTTTTCTTTGAAGTTGTAAGTGCGGATCTTTTCAGAACGATCGCCGGAACCAACCATTGATCGTCGTTCACTTGCCAATGCCTCGTGTTGCTTCTGCTCTTCTAATTCCTGCAATCGTGCTCGCAAGACACGCATCGCCTTTTCACGATTCTTGATCTGCGATTTTTCGTCCTGCATTGAAACTACGACGCCACTCGGAATGTGTGTTAGTCGCACGGCCGAATAAGTGGTGTTGACTGACTGACCGCCCGGTCCAGATGAGCAGAAGGTATCGATTCGTAAATCCTTGGGATCAATCTTGACGTCGACTTCTTCCGCTTCCGGCAGTATCGCGACCGTAATGGCGGAGGTGTGAATGCGTCCGCTCGCTTCTGTCTGTGGCACGCGCTGAACACGGTGCACTCCCGATTCGTGCTTCAGTTTCGAATAGACCTTATCGCCTTCAATCAATGCGATTGCTTCCTTGAATCCGCCGATGCCAGATTCAGAAGCTTCCAGAACCTCGAAACGCCAACGCTGCTTCTCCGCGTAGCGTCCATACATCCGAAGCATCTCGGCAGCGAACAAAGTAGCCTCGTCACCACCAGTCCCAGCACGAATTTCGAGGATCACGTTCTTTTCGTCGTTCGGGTCGGACGGTATCAAAAGAATCTTGAGCTCCCGGTCTGTCTCTTCCAGACGCGTTTCGAGAGTCTCCATTTCCAACCGGGCCATCTCGCGCATCTCTTCGTCGTCTGATGTATCAAACAATTCCCGCGCGCCCACGAGCTCAGACTTCAACGACTTCCATGTCTGATACTTCTGCACGATCTCACCAAGGCTTCGATGTTGTTTGGCGACTTTGCCGTAAGCAGATGGATTGGCGAGCAGTTCAGGTGAGGACAGCTCCTGCGTCATCTCTTCGTAGCGGGTTTCGATTTGTTCGAGCTTTTCAAGCACGGCGTTTCATCAATCCCTTCGCAATCCCGCCCGCCTTACGACAATGGCGCGAGCACGGGATCAGCTGGTTTTGGTTCCAGTTTCAGCGATTCCTTCAATGCTTCGATCGCAACTTCAAGTTGATCATCATCCGGTTCCTTGGTCGTTACATTCTGTAGCCATACGCCCGGCTTAGTGATGAGTTTGAAAAACCACCCGCCCTCTTTCTTGGCCGAGAGGCGAATGATTTCGTAAGAGATTCCCGCGACGACCGGAATCAACGCGATGCGGATTGCGAAGTTCAGCAACAGCGAATCGAATTTGATCACTGAGAAAAGTAAGATCGCCACGAGCATCACCACCATCAGGAAGCTCGTGCCGCAGCGTGGATGCTGTCGTGGCTGTGGCCGCGCGTTGTCTACTGTTAGCGGCAAGCCGGCTTCCCAGGTGAACACCGTCTTATGCTCGGCCCCGTGGTATTGGAAGACGCGACGAATGTCCTTTAAGAGCGAGAAGCTGAAGATCATGATCAGAAAGAATGTCATGCGAATAAGTCCATCTATCACGTTGAAGCCCACTGATGGACGAACCGGATGCAAGTACGTTCGCACCGTTGACCAGGCGTTTGTGTACCAGGCTTGATTCGTTTCTGCGCCCTGAGCGGCATTCGCTTTGTCGTCGCTTGTCGCCCTCGCCGAGGAAGTGGCTGCGGCTGGTACGGCCCAACCAGCTGCAATGAACAATGCGTTGGTCAACAACAGTGGCGCTGCGACAAAAAGCAATACGTTGAAGATTAGAGCGAAAATGATTGAACCAACTGCGGAGGCCGTCGCACCTTTTTTAAGTTCATCCTGGGAACGCTTTTCGGAGGGGACAGGGAATAGTCCGGGAACAGCGCCTGTAATCCCCGCAAAATCGCCTTCGCCTTCGATCACGGCCGGCGTCAGTGCAACCTCTACTTCCTTAGCCTCTTCAGCATCGGCAAAAGCTTCCGCAGCTGAATAGTTCAGGGCCTTTATCCCAAGTCCCATCGACTGCACGAGCACGGCGCCGCCACGCAGAACCGGCAGCTTGAGCAGAGGATACTTGTCACTCAATTTCGGCAACGGCGCAGACGTGTTGACGATCCTGCCGTCAGCCTTCCGTACGGCAATCGCGTAAGCGTTTGGAGTGCGCATCATTACGCCTTCAATTACCGCCTGTCCGCCTACAATCAAATCTCGTTCATTCGTGCTCATGGTTTCGTAAATCGTAAATCGTCAATCGTGAATCGTAATCGTGCCAGGAAATCTAAAACACTAACGCCGGCTGTGATGTGGGCCGCTGGCATTTTGATGCACGAAAGGCGGCCGACAGAACCACGCCGGCGTTTATCGTTTGGTGATGCTAATGTTGGTTTCGCAAAATTCTCGTTTGTGGGAGATTACTGCGGCGTCGCAGTGCCTTCGGGTGCAGATTTCTTGCCATATCGCTTATTGAATCGATCCACGCGTCCGGCGGTGTCTACTAGCTTCTGCTTACCCGTGAAAAACGGATGGCAGGCGGAGCAGATTTCCACGTGCAAATCGCCTTTTTTAGTCGATCGCGTCTGGAAGGTCTCGCCGCAGGCGCAGGTTACGGTAATTTCGGTGTATTCAGGGTGAATTCCAGGTTTCATTTACTTTCTTCTCTCGTCGCTCTATACAGACGGCCCCAAGCCTAAATTTCAAACGAGTCATGATAGAGGGCGCCCCCGAAGGCCGTCAAGCTTGTAGCCGTGCCTCGGACTGGACTACTCAACACTCTGCGTTTCCTCGGCGTGCTGTGCGGCTCGGCGGTGTAATTTGGGTTCGACGAACCAAGCAACAAACGAGTGAATAAGACCCTCACTTTCTGGCTTGTTGAGAATGGTGGACATCCAGGAACCGCTGAGACGCCCAGCCCGCAGAGGACGCGCAGAGAGTTCAATGGTTCGGCACCGGAGATTAGGACACTACCATGCCTCGTAGATTTCATCCTGTTATGGCCGAGAAACCTCAATAATTTGCGGCTAGGAAAGTTTGTTGACACGATGTAAATCGCGTGTTTAAATCCACTTTCGCCGCCCTTTTTGTTAGTTAGTACTTAAGCAATAATCAACAGCAGCAGATCCCCCGTATGTCTTGTGTGTTGATCTGTGCGTCGCGGCGAAAAGCGTCGTGAAGTTAGCGTAGTGTAATTTGTCCCGACCCTTTCGGTTATATGGCAGAAGACACGAAGCAGCCTGGTTCTCCAGAACCCACACAGCCCGAAAATCCAGATTCCGAGAAAACGGTAACGCCAACACCATCCGCGATACCGCCGGCAGGCGAGCTAGCCAGCGCCGACGCGGAAAAGGCGGCAATGGTCGAGCAGGCGAAGAGCCGCGTTGCAGCCGTTAAGGAAAATCTGAGTGCCTCGCCTGAAGCCGCCACACCAAAACCCCCAGTAAAGAAGAAAGACGAAGGTCCAAAACCCACGGACGCTAGCGGCCATCCGCTGGTGAAGAAACTTAGAATAAAATTTGGTGAAGCGATAAGTGGACCGTCTGAGTTCATTGGCCAGCTCTCAGTTAACGTTAGTCGCGATTGCGTCGTTGAGATCTGCGAGTTCTTGAAGACCGACACGGAGACCCCGTTCAATTATTTGTCCGATCTAACCTGCGTTCATTTTCCTGACCGTAAAGAAGCTCCCTTCGAAATCGTCTATAACCTCTACTCAATTCCCGCGAATGAGCGCGTGCGTCTAAAAGTCGCTACTGATGAAGCAACGGAAGTCGACAGCGTCACGGGAGTTTGGCCGGCGGCGAACTGGCTGGAGCGTGAGGTCTTTGATCTGTTTGGCATTCGGTTCCGCAATCATCCGGATTTAAGACGGCTGTTGTTGCCGCCGGATTGGGAAGGTCATCCGTTGCGAAAGGACGTCGCCCTGGAGTTCGTCGAAAACGAATGGACGAAGAAGCACTTGCCGGAAATGACGGACGTGCAAATGGAGCAACTGCATCAACGCCGCGCATATGGACTGGAGATACTTTCCGTGCCTCAGGAGCGACTGATGCGCGACATTTTCCGCGGCGGCAAAGAAGTGATGCAGAAGGATAAGTAATTGCAGATTGCCGATTGCCGATTGGAAGAACTTGGGAATTGTCGATTAAATTGGATCTCGAAAGTTTTTGCTTCTACTTTGATAGGTTTTTCAATCGGCAATCGGCAATCGGCAATTTGAAATGAAATGAGCCCCAAAGAGATCGCCGCCCACTACGATGCAAAAGTTTTTGATTCGCCCGACGCAGCGAAAGTGGCGGGGTTTGTGATTACTGAAACTCAACAGCCGCGAAATGTGTGGAACAAAGCCAGTGCGGCAAATGCGATTGTTTTGAAACTGGTCGATAAGCGTCAGAGTGGAGAGGCGGACGAGATTGGCCTAATCATAGAAGCATGGCGCGTCACCGGGTGTTATAAACCACATCCATCTGAACAACCGGCCGCATAATAAGTTAGCAAGCGATTTATGCATCAGGTAGAAATAGCAACCACTCAGGAAACACTGCTTGATAGCCCTGAGATGGTTCTCAACATGGGGCCGCAACATCCGTCAACGCACGGCGTGTTGCGCGTAATCCTCAAGCTCGACGGCGAAACAGTCATAGATCTCGACTGCGATATCGGATACCTCCATCGCGGCATGGAGAAGATTGCCGAGAACCGCATGTACACGATGATCGCTCCCTACTGGGATCGGCTCGACTACATAGCCGCCGTCTCGAATGGTCTCGTTTGGGTTGAGACTGTCGAGCAGATGATGGGTCTTGAGGTTCCCCCGCGCGCTCACTACCTCCGCACAATTCTTACTGAGTTTAATCGTATTGCCTCACATCTGCTGTGGCTGGCAACGCATGCGCTTGATATAGGCGCCGTGACAGTCTTGTTGTGGGCGCTGCGTGAACGCGAAGAGATTCTGAAGATCTTCGAACGCCAGTTTGGTGCACGTCTTACCTGTCATGCATGGCGCGTTGGCGGTATGCCTAACGACGCTTATGACGATTTCGACAGCGATGTGCGGAGATTCGTAAACAATTTTCCTAAACGACTCGACGAGTATGAAACGGTGCTTTCAGAAAACCGGATCTGGTTAAGCCGTACTGTTGGCATCGGAGTAATTTCAGCTGAAGAAGCGATTGCGATAGGTCTTTCAGGTCCGGCCCTGCGCGGCTCCGGCGTTCCCTGGGACGTGCGTAAAGCGAGACCGTACGCAGCTTATGCTGACATGGAGTTTGACATTCCATTGGGCGAGAACGGCGATACGTACGATCGTTATTTAGTTCGACTCGAGGAGATGAGGCAATCGCGCCGCATCATCGATCAGGCACTCGATAAACTTCCCGACGGTCCAGTGAACGCGAAGCTTCCGAAAATCGTGAAGCCTCCTGTAGGCGACTACTATCATTCGATCGAAGGACCAAAAGGTGAGATCGGTTGTTACCTGGTTTCAGATGGAACGGCACAACCCTGGCGCGTTCGTGTTCGGCCCCCATCGTTTATTAATCTTCAAGCACTGAAGCAGATGTGCGTGGGCCATCTGGTCGCTGACGTTGTCGCAATTATCGGAACTCTGGATATCGTCCTGGGCGAGATTGATCGCTAAAGCGAAACCATGGCTTTTTTAGCTCCCATAAATTTCGTAAACGACCTGCTGCTCAAGTTTTTCCAACCGGAGACGATCAACTTCGTCGTGTGGCCGCTCATTCAAATCGGCCTCCTCGTTTCGCTCGTTGCTCTGTGGGTTGCGTATGCGACCTACCTCGAACGCAAGATCTCGGCATTCATGCAGGCACGGCTCGGACCTATGCGCGTTGGCCCCTGGGGTTTATTGCAGCCAATCGCTGATGGTCTGAAGCTTCTGACAAAAGAGGATTTCGTTCCTGACAAAGCGGACCGTTGGATCTTCTTTTTCGCGCCTTACATTGCAGTGGCTGCGGCCTTCATCGTCTTCTCTGTGATTCCGTTTGGGCCAGATTGGGCCGTGATCACTGATGTCAACATCGGGTTGTTGCTGGTACTGGCTGTTTCGAGTGTTGGCGTGCTGGCTTTGATTCTCGCGGGTTGGTCATCTAATTCTAAGTACGCACTCTTGGGCGCGTTGCGCTCGAGTGCGCAAATGGTTTCGTATGAAGTTGGCATGGGCCTGGCCCTCATCGGCGCGCTAATGTTTGCCCGGACACTTTCGCTATCTGGGATCGTCGGTGCGCAGGGGTCGGATTCAGTCTGGTTTATTGCGTACCAACCAGTAGGTTTTTTGCTGTTTCTTGTCGCTGGAATTGCTGAAAACAATCGAGCTCCTTTTGATTTACCTGAAGCGGAATCAGAGTTAGTTGCCGGTTTCCATACGGAGTACTCGGGCTTTCGCTGGTCGCTCTTTTTCATGGCGGAATACGCGGCCATGGTAGTTGTCGCTTCAGTTGCAACGACGGTCTATCTCGGCGGTTGGTATTTTCCGTTTGTTCATAGTTTCACGGAGGCGAAGGGCTATCACAACCTGTATGTCCTACTCAGTGTGCTAATTTTCGTCATTAAGGCGTCTATCATTCTGTACATCTATTTCTGGTTGCGCTGGACGTTGCCGCGTTTCCGTTACGATCAGCTAATGGACATCGGTTGGAAATGGTTGATTCCTGCCGCACTCATCAACATTGGATGGTCGGCATTCACCGTGTTTCTCGCGCAGGCGCTGGACACATGGGGTAAGCTCGATACAATTCAAGCAGTAGGTCATCGCCTAAACTTGACGGCTGCAGGAAAAGGGCTGGTCATAAGCATGGGTCTGGTTGGATTAGTGATCACGGGTGCGTTGCTATCGAAGATTAACTGGCGCTCGCGCGATTTTCATCTGAAGACTCAGCGCAGAAACATTCGGTTGGTGGATGTACCGAAAGGGAAGCCGGCAGTATCGTAAACAAAGATGTTGATAAACTTCAGTTTGTCGTCGACTCGCGGTTCGTGCAACCGCTTTCAGGAATGCCGTAACGATTTCTGAAAACAGTTGCGTCCAACGCAACTCACGACAAACTGAAGTTTATCGGACACAAATCGGCAAGCGGAAATGAATTTATGCCATTAGTAAAAGTTCCAAAAGCAACACTGGCGCAGAAGATCAAACGCTTCTTCATGATCGATCTCGTCAAGGGACTAGGTCTGACGATGAAGTACAACATCGGCGCACTCACCGACAAAGACTCCGTCGCAGGGAAGGGGATCTACACAGAGCAGTATCCAAAGGTGCGACCAGACGTTGCGCCCCGTTTTCATGGCGCGCCGCGTCTGAATATGGATCCCGAGACGCACGATACTCTTTGTATCGCCTGTAACCTTTGTGCGATCGCCTGTCCTGAGGATTGCATTGACGTGATTCCGATGGATGTGGAGATCATCGTTGCCGGCAAACCACGAAAAAAGAAAGTGCTCGATGCGTTTATCTTCGACACTTCCCGGTGCATGTTTTGTGCGTTATGTCAGGAGGCATGCCCAACTTCATGTCTTGAACTTACGCAAGACTTTGAACTCGCAACCTATTCGCGTGCGGGATTCGTGTGGAACCGAGAGATGTTGGAGCAAGGGCGGGAGACGGTGAAATATAGGAGCTAAGAATAATTGCCGATTGCCGATTGCTGATTGAAAGAAAGGCAAAGCGTCCTCACTAGTTAATTGGACTGGAAGATATCTAACCGTAAGGCTGAAAGGTATCTAAGCAGATGGAGTCCTCACGCCATGGATGCAGAAGATCTAAAGAAGCGGACGAAGCTATTTGCGCTAAGAGTTCTAAAGCTTGCAGCAGCTCTGCCTAATTCAATCGAAGGTAGGGCTATCAGAGGTCAATTGGTCCGTGCGGGAACATCGGTTGGAGCGAACTACCGTGCAAGCTGCCGGGCAAGATCGCGAGCCGAGTTCGTAGCAAAGATTGGAGTCGTTGAAGAGGAAGCCGACGAAAGTGGGTATTGGTTTGAATTGACTATCGACGGCAAGCTTTTGCCTGAGAAACGTGTAACACCCTTATTGATCGAAGCAGGAGAATTGACCCGGATAATGGCGCGGTCCCGCGTCACCGCCTCCACCAAGGTCGCAAATAGGAATGCAAAACAGAATCGCAAGTGAACTTACTCGAAATCATCAATCGGCAATGAACAACAATCGGCAATCGTCAATCGGCAATCGGCAATGATCCTATCCGGCTGGGAAGCCTTCTTTTTCTGGTTCTTTGGGCTCGCTGCGATATTCGCGGGGCTGTTGACCGTGATGGCACGCAACGCGGTCCACAGCGCCCTTTTCCTGATCTCGTCGCTCGTATCCGTCGCAGCACTCTTTGTTCTGGCGCAAGCAGAGTTCATAGCCGGCGTACAGATTCTGGTCTATGTCGGCGGTGTAATGGTGCTGTTCCTGTTTGTGATCATGCTGGTCAATGTCGGCGCGCAGGAACGGGGTAACGAAGAAATATTCAATCGACCGCGACAAGTTACTGCCAGTCTAATCTTTTGCTTCTTATTGGTTGCCGGCGTGCTCTTCGCCATCAACACTGGTTACCCGGTTCTTCAGGAAAAAAGGTCGCAGCAGGCTGCCGCCCAAGTTGCTGGCGGGTCTGACAGACGCTTTCCCCCTGCGGCGACTTTGACGAGTCGCATCACCAATCAAAGCGAGTCTGTTGGCGCCGTACTTTATCGATATGGATCGCTGCCTTTCGAAATCGCGAGCGTTCTCTTACTGGTCGCTATCATTGGCTCCGTTATGCTGGCTCGCACACTGAAGCAGGAACGCTCGGCCGATGACCTCGAACCCGAAGAACTCGCGGACGCAGTAAAGGAACATCCCGAGTTGGGAGGTGTTGAGGTTGACTCTCAATAAGACTCTATGACGATGTTACTTTCCGTTTTTGTGCTGCTCTTTCAGGAGGCCAGCGATGGTCGCCTGACCCAAATGATGAAGGGCGTTCGCAGTCCTGACCTGTCGAAGTTTCTGGTGATCGCGGCGCTGTTGTTCATTATCGGCGTTGCTGGTGTACTAACTCGTCGCAACATCATCGTGATCTTCATGTCGATTGAACTGATTCTGAATGCGGCCAACCTGAACTTCATCGCTTTCTCCCGTCATTTGCAGGAAACAGGCAGCATGAACGCGTTAGCCGGTCAGATTTTCGCAGTGTTCGTAATCGTTGTGGCTGCTGCTGAGGCAGCGATCGGTCTCGGCATCGTAATCGCTCTCTACAGAAACAAGGAAACGATTTGGGTAGACGAGATTGATTTGTTGAAGTGGTGACTTTGTCCGTTGTCCTTGGTCCGTTGTCAGTAGCAACGGACAACGGACTACGGACCACTGACTATGTACCGATACATCTGGCTAGTCCCCTTACTACCCCTAATAGGCGCCGCGATTAACGGCTTGCTTGGCCGGAAGTTTCGCTTCTCCGAGACGCTGGTCGGCGGCATTGCAGTCGGCTCCGTTGCGCTCGCATTTCTCATCAGTGTCGCAGCAATCGTTTCTTATGGCTTCGGCAGTCACGCACAATGGCCCAACACCTATGTCACGAGTCAGGATGGTGCATTCAAGTTCGATTGGATACCAGGTGGTGCTGTCGACCAAACCCAGGGTGGCCAGGAGCGTCTTTCGATCGATCTCCAAAAGAAGGCGCGGGAAAAATATGCCGCCCTACCTGAGGAGGAGCGCCGGCACACTACTGCGGTTCTCGTAGGAGGCGCAATTCAGCCTCGCTCCTCAGTGCTAAACGTCGAATGGAGCTATCAACTCGATCCGTTGTCTTCGATTTTCATGTTGATTGTGACCGGCGTCGGCTTGTGCATCTTCATCTTTGCGACTGGCTACATGCACGGCGACACCGGGTACTATCGCTTCTTCGCCTACATGGGTTTGTTCATGTTCTCGATGCTTGTGCTGGTGATGGGTTCGAACTTCGTGATGATGTTCGTGGGCTGGGAAGGAGTCGGGCTCTGTTCTTATCTACTGATCGGTTACTACTTCGATCGACAGGAAGCTGCAAATGCCTCGCGTAAAGCATTTATCACAAATCGCATCGGCGACTTTGGATTCGCGCTCGCAATCTTCGGAGTCATCGCAACCTTTGGAACTGCGCAATACACCGATGTTTTCGGGCAGGCCAAAGAGTATCCAATAGAACTTCTAGGGACATGGGGACTGATGTCGTGGATCGCACTCGGTCTCTTTATCGGTGCATGCGGTAAATCAGCGCAGCTGCCTCTCCACGTTTGGTTGCCGGATGCGATGGCTGGTCCAACCCCTGTTTCAGCCCTGATTCACGCAGCGACCATGGTCACCGCGGGTCTCTACATGGTGACGCGCACGAATGTCATCTTCCAACATTCGCAGACCATGCTGCTGGTCGTCGCGCTTGTTGGAGCCGCTACCGCGATCTTCGCAGCGACGATTGGCATCACGCAGAACGACATCAAGAAGGTGCTCGCGTATTCGACTGTCTCGCAACTCGGTTTCATGTTCATGGCGTGCGGTGTCGGTGCTTTTATCATCGGCATCTTTCATGTGATGACGCACGCGTTCTTCAAAGCGCTGATGTTTCTCGGCGCCGGCAGCGTTATCCATGGCATGCATCACGAACAGGACCTGCGTCGGATGGGAAATCTGCGGAAGTACATGCCAATCACCTATCTGACGTTCCTCGCCGGCTGGTTGGCGATCTGCGGCATCATCCCGTTCAGCGGCTTTTGGTCCAAAGATGAGATCCTTTGGAATGCGGCATCGACTACCCACATACCACTTGGTTGGATCGTCTGGTTGATCGGCACTATCGCTGCAACGTGTACGGCGTTCTACATGACTCGACTCGTTGCGATGACATTCTGGGGTAAGGAGCGTTTTCTTGAAGCGCCGGCTGGTGGGGAAGCAGACGAAGCACACGCTGCTGCTTACGACAAGGGCGTTGCGGCTCATGACGCGCAACTCGAATCAGCCGGCGATCGGCCAAGACACGAACCCGGCGAACATGTCGGTCCGGTAAGTCATGGCTCATCGCATGGTCATGGTGGACACGGTCATGGCGTTCACATTCCACACGAATCACCGCGTTCAATGACGATTCCACTGATCGTGCTTGCTGTGCTGGCGACGATCGGCGGCCTTGTTGGTATCGGACCAGCTTTCAGATGGGTTGGATGGGGTGAACACCCGGGCGGTCGTGTGAATATCAGCAACTGGATGGATCCGGTGATCTGGAATCCAGTCACACACGAATTTGGAAAACACGCGACGGCCGAACACGAAGCTGCGCCACCGCACGGGGAGGCAGCGGAGCCGACCGTACCAACCGAACACGCCACATCTGCTGCAGGTCCTTACGGTAACGTGCAGTCAACTCTTGCACAAAAAGTCGAACACACTGTTCATAGCGAATTGGCGACAGAATGGTTGTTTGTCGCAATCTCTCTGATAGCGGCGGGCATCGGTATGGGCCTCGGGTTCCTCTTCTACGTCAAAGATACACGTCTGCCCGCTATCTGGGCGCAACGACTGCGTCCGCTCTACGCTGCCAGTTACAACAAGTACTGGGTGGATGAATTCTACGGCTGGGCCATCACGCGGCGGACCATGGACGCTGCGCGTGCTGTCTATGCTTTCGACGCAAAGGTAGTGGACGGAGCCGTCAACGGACTTGCCGCGCTGGGCCGACTTTTCAGTCTGATTACTGGCGCGATCGACAAGTACCTCGTAGACGGATTAGTCAATACCATCGCTGCTTTCATTATCAGATTAATGTCGCCGCTGTTCCGTGCGGCGCAAACAGGTTTCACGCAGAATTACGCCCTTGTGATGGTGCTGGGACTAATGTTGGCCATCGTGTTGCTCTTCTGGCCCGACTTCATGGCCCGGCTGAGGTAACGAATAATTCAAATGAACAACTACATTCTTTCATTTGTCACCTGGCTTCCAGCGCTCGGGGCGATCATCATCCTCGCACTGCTGAAAAAGGACCAGTCGAGTCTGATTAAGAAGTTTACGACCGCATGGTTTGGTCTCGACTTTATCGCATCGTTGTATCTGCTCACTTACAACCGCTCGACCGGCGGTATGCAGTTTCTTGAAGACCGTCAATGGATACCCATCATCGGCGCTCGCTATCAGATGGGCGTTGACGGTGTAGCAGTCTTGCTGATTGTTTTGACGACGCTGCTTGGTGTTATCGCGGCGCTGTCGTCGTGGAACTACATTCAGAAAAGAGAGAAAGAGTATTACGTTCTGCTGCTGTTGTTGCAGACGGCGGTGATTGGCGTCTTCGCTTCGATGGATCTGTTTTTGTTCTATCTGTTCTTCGAAGTCTCACTCGTGCCGATGTACTTCCTGATTGGTATCTGGGGTGGTGAGAATCGGCTTTACGCGGCAATCAAGTTCTTTCTCTATACACTGGTCGGATCAGTCGTCATGCTGTTGGGAGTGTTGAAGATGTACTTCCTGACGCAGGACACCACCTTAACGGGTCAGATTAGTCAATCGACGCTTACGTTACTCGCCGGAAACAATGAAGCCGCGCAGCTGGTGTCGAGTACGTTACAGACGGCGACGGCGAATGGCACCGGCACTTTCAATATTCTTTACATGCAGGCCCTGGGATCTGTAATGCCGATGGGCACTATGCAGATCCTTTTGTTTGTCGCATTTGCTCTCGGCTTTGCGATCAAGGTTCCGATGTTCCCGTTCCACACCTGGCTGCCGGACGCGCACGTCGAGGCACCAACGGCAGGCTCGGTTATCCTTGCCGGCATTTTGCTGAAACTTGGTACATACGGTTTCTACAGATTCAACCTGCCGATGTTTCCCGCAGCTTCGAAGGATGAATCATCCTGGGTAACAAGCCTTGGAACGTTTGGTGTTCGCAGTGTCATGGTGTTTCTCGCGATAGTCAGCATCATCTATGGCGCGCTGGCGGCGATGTACTTTGTCGTCAAGAAAGACGGAGACATTAAGAAGTTAGTCGCCTACTCGTCTGTGTCGTCGATGGGTATGGTCATGCTCGGTCTGTTCGCGCTCAACCCAAACGGCGTAAATGGTGGTGTGCTACAGATGATCAATCACGGCATCTATTCCGGCGCCCTGTTCTTGCTCGTGGGAATCATTTACGAACGACGACACACCAGAAGTGTCTCGGAGTTTGGCGGTCTATCGCATGTGATGCCTGGCTACGCGGCAATCTTCCTCGGCATGGTAATGACTGCGATCGGGCTTCCGCTGCTGGCTGTTTTTATTTCTGAATTCCTGGCTTTGCGAGGGGCATTCGAATCGAACCCATACTGGGCTGGATGGGCGGCACTCGGAATCATCCTGAACGCCGGCTACTTCCTATGGCTCTATCAGCGAATGTTCTTTGGAACAATCGATAATCCCAAGAACGAGAAGCTTCCCGATCTAAGCGTCCGCGAGTGGGCCTATATGGTGCCGCTGATGATCATGTCTTTATGGATTGGCGTTTATCCGAAACCTTTCCTTGGTTACCTGGAGAAACCAGTAAACGCACTGGTGAAGCAAGTGAAGCCTGACTATCCGATTCCAGGGATGCAGCCGCCCGCACCGGAAAGAGCGGAGAGATGAATTATTGCCGATTGCCGATTGCCGATTGCCGATTGAAAGCACAAAGACCTAAGACCAAAGAGCTAAGACCGAAGACCTAAGACCAAGGACCTGAGTCCAAAGACCAAAGACCTAAGTCCAAAGACCCAGACTAAAACGACGACTTAAGCACCAAATGTTTCTTCTCCAGGCCAACACAACCTCGTTATTCAATGTCGCTGATCTCCAGCTGATCGCGCCGGAGTTGATTCTCACCGCTTGTGCGTGCATCGCGCTGGTGATGGAAGTCATTCTTCCTTACCGCAAAACAAAGCTGACTGCCTACTTTGCCCTCATCGGTGTTGCTCTTGCCGGGGTTTCGCTCGCCATACAGTGGTCGTCCATGCCCGAGAGCGCCTCACTCGATGGTTTTTACGGCATGGTCAGGATCGACGGCTTTGCTTTGCTCTTCAAAGCGGTATTCCTCATTGGCGCTGCGCTGGCAATTGGGATCTCAACGCGTTACCTCGACATTGAAGGTGAACAACACGGCGAGTATTACGCGCTCATCTTGTTCGCAACTGTGGGCATGATGTTTCTTGCCTGCGGCTACGATCTGATCACGTTGTACATCGGCCTCGAGTTGATGGCACTCACCTTTTATGTGCTCGTTGCTTTCACTAAGCGGGAAAAGAAATCCAACGAAGCCGCGATGAAGTACTTCCTCCTCGGCGCATTCTCGTCGGGAGTTTTGTTATATGGCATGTCTTTGCTGTACGGAATTGCGGGTTCCACCAATGTCGGCGAAATCGGCCAGGCCATCGCAGCGGCCCTCGGGAACTTGCAGGGCGCTGGAGAGAACTCCACACTCCGGCCACTGCTGCTACTGGCAATGATTACTCTCGCCGCCGGACTATTCTTCAAGATTGCCGCTGTTCCGTTCCACATGTGGGCTCCCGATGTTTATGAAGGAGCGCCTACTTCGGTCACCGCATTTCTGTCCACGGGATCGAAAGCCGCGAGCTTTGCGCTTTACGCGCGACTCTTCATTGAGGCACTCGGAGGCATGCGAGCCGACTGGGCGCCACTGCTGGCTATCGTTGCCGCAATCACAATTATGGTTGGCAACTGGGCCGCGGTCACTCAAGAGAATTCAAAACGTCTACTCGCCTACTCATCGATTTCGAATGCCGGTTACTTGCTGCTCGGCTTGATTGCGGGTAACAGCTACGGTTACGTCGGACTTGTTATCTATCTCCTCGTCTATACGCTGATGAACATGGGCGCATTCGGTGTGATTATCAGCTTGCGACGCCGCGGCATGATTGGCGACAACGTCGATGACATGACCGGCTTGGGCCAGAAAGCCCCGGCTCTGGCTGCGATGATGACTGTGTTTATGTTGTCGCTCGGTGGATTACCCGTGACGGGTGGATTCATCGGCAAGTACTTTTTATTCGGCGGTTTAATTCAGCGCGGTGGGGCGGACCATAAGAACTGGTATTACTGGCTAGCCATCTGGGCCATCATTAATACCGTCGTTTCATTCTATTACTACTTCCGCTTTATCAAAGTCATGTACCTGGGCGATCGACTCGCCGACGACAAGCCACTGTCTCTCTCGCCTGCTCTACAAACTGCGCTCGCCGTCTCGCTTGTCGGCATCATCTTTATCGGAGTCTATCCACAGCCATTCATCAAGGTGGCGCAGCAACTACTTCAGTATCTTTCGTGATCTTGTGGCTCCTCTATTACCTCCTTGCGGCAATCGCAATCTGGTTCGGCATCCAATCACTTCTGAGTGGGTTTCGTTACGTCAAGTACGTTCGACGCGAAACGGCAAAACCACTTCCTTACTACACCCCATTTGTCTCGATCATTGCTCCCGGTAGAGGACTGGAGCCGGGTCTGGCCGACAACGTTTCCGGATTGCTTGCTCAGGATTACCCCGCCTTCGAGATTCTTTTTGTTTTCGACAATCCATCCGACGCTGCGATCGAACTGGTCTCTGACTTAAAGCGGTATCATCCACACGTTACCGCACGCATCGTTATCGCCGGACCAGCGACCGACCGCGGGCAAAAAGTGCACAACCTGAGTGTGGCCACGGCTCAAGTGGATTCACAAAGCGAGGTCTTAGCGTTTGTCGATACAGATGCGAGACCCGGCGCTGACTGGTTACGAAGGCTCGTTGCACCCTTGATTGATGAAGGGCTAGGTGCTTCAAGCGGTTATCGGTGGTTCATTCCAGTCAGAGGCGGATTTGCCTCACGTCTGCGGTCGATTTGGAACGCATCCATCGCATCTGCACTCGGTGGTGATACGCGCAAAAATTTTTGCTGGGGCGGTTCTACGGCGGTGCGAAAATCTGTCTTCGATAGATTGCAGATACGCGAGCGATGGCGAGGCAGCGTTTCCGACGACTTTAGCGTGACTCGAGTCCTGCACGAGGCGTCGCTGCCAATTCATTTCAATCCAAACTGTTTGGTTCCTTCTGTCGGTGATTGCGATTGGCTTGAACTACTCGAATTCACGACACGCCAGATCAAGATCACACGCGTTTATGCGCCACATCTTTGGAAGGGAGTTTTGTTGGGTGGATTCATGTTCTGCCTTACTTTCTTCGGTGGCATTGGCTTGCTCGTTTGGCAGACCTTAAGCGGGCGCTCATTTATTATTCTGTTGGTGATATTGCTGTTGATTTACTTGCTTGGTGCAGGGAAGTCGTTCATTCGCTGGCGGGCGGTAAGGATCCCTCTATCCGATTATCGGCGATTGCTGAATCGGGATCTTGTGGGCCAACTCGTGCTCTGGCCGCTTGCTTCCATGCTCTATCTCTATAACGCGATCGTGGCCGGGTTCTCGAGACGGATTGTCTGGCGAGGAATTACCTACGAATTGAAATCACCTAATGAAACTGTCATTATCTCGCGGTCCGATTGAATGTCCGACAAACTGAAAAGTTTATCGAACACCGGAACGATGCCTAATAAAGCTGTCCAATTTGTTCAACTGATTCGTTCTTCCAAACGCGAAAAGCGCTTGGGTACTGTGATTCTGTTCGTCACCTCGCGCTGTAACGCACTCTGCCAGACCTGCTTCTATCACGAAGAACTCAATCGCCCCGGCGACATGACCTTTGCGCAGATCGAAAAAGTCTCGCAAACGATGCCCGCGATAACTGATCTTTGGCTATCCGGTGGTGAGCCGACCTTGCGCAACGACGTTCCGAAGATCATCGATATGTTTGTCGCTAACAATGGCGCCTCGCGGGTGATTATTCCGACGAACGGTCTCATCAAGTCACGCGTGTTCGATATCGTCGACTCTGCGCTTTCACACAACCCGCAACTCGATCTGTATCTGAATATCGCCCTCGACGGTTATGGCGAAACTCACGATCGCATTCGCGGTGTTCCCGGAAACTGGCAAAAGACTCTCGATTGCATCGAATGGCTGTATCCGTTGAAAGAGAAGTTTGCCGATCGGTTTAGGTTGAATGTGAATACAGTCGTCTGCGCTGAGAACTACACAGAGATCGAAGTGCTCTCGGAATACATGTGGCATAACTTCCGGCTTGACGGTCAATACTTCAACATTGTTCGTGGCAAGACACTGGTCGGCGATCAAATTAAGGAAGTGCCGGCGGACGTACTACCAGCGATGTATGAACACGTGTCGAAACTGACGAAGCGATACGGTGATCGGATGTTCGTGAATGACGATGCGAGTAAGCGGTTCATAAAGAATGTTGCTTACGTCGGTGCCATTACCACTCATTACCGGACGCAGCACTCGAATTTTCAACAGCCAACCGCATGGCCCTTCCCATGCACGGCGGGAGAAACCACCGCAGTTATCGATTACAACGGGGACGTGCGAGCGTGTGAGTTGCGTGAAAAGTTTGCGACCCTCGCAGATTACGATTACGACTTTGGCGCGTTGTGGTCGGCGAACGATCGCGAGATGGAGCTTAAGGCTATAGATGGTGGCAAGGCTTGCTGGTGTACGCACGTCTGTTTTATTCACGACTCAATGCGTCATTCGCGCCGGGCTCTGCTGACCGAGGTGCCGAAGAACTTTTTGCGCCGCGAAAGTTGGTCATGATCGATGCCTCAAACGCCTGACGAGGATTCTCCACAAGAGACAAATCGAAAGAGCGGAATGGCCTACGCCGCCGGCTTTACTTTGTTCGCGTCGGTCGCGGGGTTCACTGGACTAGGTTTGCTGATCGATAAATGGTTCCAGATGTCGCCCTGGTTTTTGGTGACCGGAATCGTGCTGGGTTCGATTGCCGGCTTGTACCAGTTCGTGCGGATTAGTTCGAAAACCTTGTGAGCGGTGCCGCAGTGGTATGAGGTCAGTACCACCGCGCGGTAGCGGGTGGGTGCGCAGCTTGTCTCGTCCGCCACTCAATCTCGGGGCCTGAGGTCACTACCACCAGATTGAGTAACCGACGCGACAAGCTACGCACCCACCCGCTACCGCGCGGTGGTACTGACTTCATTCCACGATATTGAGTTTCGGTGTCTGAACTCGACAACCCACCAAAAACACAGGTAAAATCAGCGGTTTCGCAATGACCCAAAGCACAGACAATACAGGCGATAAACCTGTCGCGGTCAACTACGAGCGTGACGAAGGACTGCACACGAGAATCCTCCGCACGATGATCGTGGCCTCTATTCTCGCCGTATTGGGATCTATGTTTTTGGGTCCCTGGCAGTTCACCAGCGGACTCATAATCGGTGGAGTGCTCGCACTCCTGAATCATCGCTGGTTGCAAACTTCAACATCTGCAGCTTTCGGAGTGCTACTTAACGGCGAGAAGCCCCGCATCACGATAGGTAAGTACATTCTTCGATACGCGGTTGTAAGCCTGGTCGCTTTTGCGGCGTCCCAACTCGGCATAGCGTCGTTGGTAGCGATCATCGCAGGACTTTGTACGTTTGTAGTCGCACTATTTGTTGAAGCAGTTAGAGAGTTCTATTTCGCAATCATTCGGCGAGAGGAAATTGGTTGATGTTTTGGTTGCAGGAAGCTGCTCAAGAAGCAGCAGAGCATGCGGAAGAAGCTGAACACCCTGTACCGCTGGTGGTGCAGCTGGTGAATCACTATTTTGGCGAAGCGGCGTACAGGTTTGAGATGAACTACACCTATCCGCTATGGACGAAGTTCTTCGCCAAGTTTGGAACGACTCCCGATGCGGTGTTTGGGCCATACACTCCAGAGAACGCAATTCCCTGGTACACGGTGATGTTCATCATCGCCTGTATTTTGAGCGTGGCCATCATTTGGATTTTCAAAGGTCAGTTATCAGAGGATAAGCCAGGAGGCGCACAGCAGACGTTGGAATTAGGCGTGTTGGCGGTTCGGAGTATGTTAGAAGACATCGTTGGACCACATGGCCTGAAATACTTTCCGGTGGTTATGACGTTTGCGGTTCTGATTCTCGTTTCGAACCTGATGGGATTGTTTCCCTTGTTCATGAGTCCGACGTCGGCCACCAGCGTAACATTCGCTCTCGGTCTCAGTTCGTTTCTTTACTACAACTACATTGGCATTAGCGAGAATGGACTGCTTAGGCACCTGAAGCATTTTGCTGGGCCGGTGTGGTGGATTGCACCTCTGATCTTTCCGATCGAAGTCATCAGTAACCTGATTCGTCCCTTCTCACTCGGCATTCGATTGTTCGGCAACCTGTTCGCCGACGAGAAGGTGATGGAAACGGTGGCCCATCTCGCACCGCCGTATACGTGGTTTGCGCCGATTGCCTTAATGCCTTTGAGTGTGTTCGTTGCTTTCATTCAAACGTTTGTTTTCATTCTGCTTTCACAGTTGTACTTAAGTGAAGTGTCGCACCCGCCTCATGAAGCTCATGGAGAACATCGAGATCATGAGTCCTTCGCGGACGACGATTTGATAGCACCTGTTCTTACTTAGGTGCGTCGTTGCGCGGATGTGAGCGGCGCCGTCAAACGCGACAGCGCGCGTTGCTCCGCTAACCTGGTTTGAGTCTCGAACCAAATCCAATGCATCGACGGTTATTAATTGCTTCAGATTTACGAAGCTTGCCGGTCTGTCTCGCTGGAGCGCCGTTGTTCGAGGGGCGGTGGATACCGGATACAGGCGAAATCATACCAACCGTTTTGCCATGGCTGGGCTAAAGACTCAGGTCAACTAACGAGAGTTTTTTAGGAGGAACAAATGAGCAAACTGAGAATGTTGTTCTTCGCAGTAGTCGGCATTCTGATGAGCGGAATGACAGTGCTTGCGCAGCCGGAAGTAGCCGGGGTTGCGGGTGCTGACAATGCGAGCTCAGTCAGCAAGTACCGCGCGTTGGCTGCCGGTATCGGTTTCGCGATCGCCGTTTTTGGCGGCGCACTCGGCCAGTCAAGAATTGGTGCTTCTGCCTGCGAGGGCGCGGCAAGAAATCCCGGAGCCGCTGGTCGCATTCAGACCATGATGATTCTGGGTCTCGCGCTGATCGAGTCGCTGGTTCTGTTTGCGCTGCTGGTTGTCTTCGCAGTCGTCAAACCGAGCTAATCGTAATTCAAGCTAACGTGAGACTAATCGCGGGCGAGAGATGTTTCTCTCGCCCGTTCTTTTATTCGACAAAATAAAGTGTATCGAACATAAGAACACGTTCATTGCTGATCGTGGTACGCTGTGCTAGTCTCAAACATCCCCTCCAGATCAACGTCACGAGGCGCAACTGCAGATGAAAAAGTGTCCGAAGTGCGGAATTGAGTATCCTGACGCAATTACTCTTTGTCCCTCTGACGGCATTGCGCTTGAGAAGACTGACGACCCTGTTCTCGGCAAGACGCTAATCGGCAAATACCGTGTTGATGAAAAACTGAGCGAAGGCGGCATGGGCGCTGTCTATAAAGGCACACATGTGCTTATGGATAAGACCGTGGCGATCAAAGTCTTGCGCCCGTCTCTTGCAGCCGACGAAAAGATCGTCGCGCGCTTTTCACGCGAAGCGCGAGCGGCTTCCAGAATTTCGCACCCGAACGCATTGGCCGTCACTGACTTTGGTGAAGCGGAAGACGGTGTCGTCTTTCTTGTGATGGAGTTTTTGGCTGGAAAGACTCTAAAGGATGTGGTTCGTGATGAAGGACCGATGTCGGTCGAGCGTGCAGTCGACATTATGAAGCAAGTCGGAGATGCATTAAAGGCGGCGCACGACCAGGGTGTTGTCCATCGCGATTTAAAAAGCGACAACATCATGCTGATTAGCACGCCCGGCGAGCACGCGAAGGTCCTCGATTTCGGTATCGCCAAGATCAATGAACCTGAGGGCGAACCTAACTCAGAACTCACGGCGCCGAACCTCGTCATTGGTACGCCGCAATATATGTCGCCGGAGCAATGCTCCCAGTCCAGTCAGATTGATTCACGGTCAGACATCTATTCATTTGGCGTCATTCTGTACGAGATGTTGGTGGGGCATGTCCCTTTCACCGGTGAATCTCCAACCATAGTGATGTTGAAGCACATGCAGGAGCCGGTGCCGTCGGTGCTTGATGAACGACCGGATATTCCACCTTCGATTGGACAGATCATTTCGCGGGCAATGGCCAAATTGCCGGAAAATCGATACCAAAGCATCACGGATCTGCTTGAGGATTTGGCGATTGCCACCGGCGCGCCTTTGCGAACAGCATCTGGAAGTCACGAGCCGGTGCCGGCGCCCCGCGTGAACGTGCAAGATGATCTGGACGAAATAACGGTCGTGAGGCCGAGAGAAGTCGCGGCTCCGCCGCCGCCGTATCGCGCACCGGTCACTGTGCCAATCGCGCCGGCTACCGCACCCGCCTCGAGTTTCAAACCTGGGCGTATTCTGATCCCCGCGGTAGTCGCAGTGTTAGTCCTGTTTGGTATGTTCTACCTCTTTAGTCGCAACTCCGCGACCTCCGTTAATGCTAATTCCAACACAAACCAACCCGGACTCGTCGCCGATCCGAATAGCCAGCCAGTTCAAGCCGCCTCACCTCCGAGTGGACGAGACGAGGCTAGTATTCCGTCAGGCGGCAATCTCAACGCGACGAATCAGAATACCAACCAAAATGTTAATGCGAGTCCCACGGTGACTCCGATTGAAACTCCAACTCCTGCAGCAAACACCAATTCAAATTCAAACAGCAACAGAGAAGCTCCTCTGCCCCCGCCGACCCGAACAGTGAGTCCAGTTGATGTTCCATTGCCGTCACCGCCACCCGCGGGCTCACCGACTCCGAAAAGTTCACCGCCACCAGCCAAGCCTTCGCCGACCGACGGGCCAAACTAATCCAGCCCTAAGCTTTTAGTGCATTCAGAATCAGCTGCCTGAATCCCGGTTCATCGTCGATTGAGATCTCGACGTCGAGACGAAGAATGGGAAGGCGTAGATTGAGGGATCGTAACTTAACGGCGTCCTTAGCGGTTGTAAGTAAAGTTCGAGCTCCCGATTGTTCTGCTTCAATTGTTATTGAGTCGATAAGTTGCTGTGAGTAGGGTTGGTGATCTCGAAGAGCCTTTTGGAACACTGTGTTATAGCCTTCACGCTGCACGTGTGTGAAGAACGATTGCGGATTTCCTATCCCGCAAAATGCTCCTACGGGAGCGGCAAGGTTCGTGCCCACCTCGTTCAAGGGAGTGAGCACACGTGTTTTCATGCGCGAAGTGAAAACGGGAGAAGCCGAGAATCTGCGCAGTTCTTGTTGGATTGAACTGATGTCGTCGGTTTGATCGGCGCGCGTGAGCACAAAGCAATCTGCGCGCGACAAACCAGTCAACGGTTCGCGAAGACGGCCTTCCGGCAATAGTCTGCCTCCTCCCCAGGGATTAGTCGCGTCGATCGTCACGACGTCCAAATCACGTGCGAGGCGAAGATGCTGGAAGCCATCGTCGAGAACAAAGCAGTTTGTATGGAGGTGCTTGACCGCGTCGTATGCTGCGGAAATACGATTTGCATCGCTGATGACGGCGGCAGCGCCTTTCAAATTCGCCGCTAGCAGAAAGGCTTCGTCACCTGCTTGTTCAGGGTTGGAGAAAACTGCCAATCCATCTGATACCAACACGCGATCATTCGGACGCTCTCTTCCGTAACCTCTTGTCAAAACCGCCACCTTCCGACCCTTGTTCGCGAGTGTTCGCGCAATCCATTCGACGAGAGGTGTCTTCCCGGTTCCGCCGGTCGTGATGTTTCCCACGCTGATTACCGGTTGAGTCAGTTTTGTTGTCCGGAAAGTTCCACGCCGGTACATCGATAGCCGCGTGCGCGTAATAAAGCCGTAGAGCGCACTAAGCGGCGGCAAAACTATTGGCGCGACTGGATTCATGAGTTGGCAGCTTCGCCTGCCAGGCCGACGTTAGAGTTCGTCCGAACTTCAGCGAGTTGAAACAAAGGAGTTACGAGTTCCAAAGTTTTTTCCGCAACGCCACGATTCATTTCCAGTAGTTGCAATGCATTGCTAGCGAGTTGTGACCGCCGTTCTTCAGACGTTAGCAACGACGTGAACGCGTCACGCAGCGCGGTAATCACCTCCGGTTGTTCAAACGGAGGTAGCTTGATGATCGCATCGTGCTCTTGGAGCATTTGAACGATAGATTCGAAGTTATCAGTGTGCGCACCAGTTATGACTGGTACGCCGGCAGCGGCAGGTTCGAGCACATTGTGTCCGCCTTTTTCCACGAGACTGCCACCGACAAAAACCATTGTCGATAATGGATAGATTGATGTCAGTTCGCCGATCGAGTCGAACAGGATTGCTTCGACATCGACATCATTCGGATGTGGTGCGGAGCTTCGTCGTACCCACCTAAGGCCTGACTTTTCCAGGACAGACGCAACTTCGGCAAATCGTTCCGGATGTCGGGGCGCAATTGCCAACCGCATCGGTGCATGATTGCGAGCCGTCAACATCTTAAAGCTGTCCACGATGATTCGTTCTTCTGGGGCGTGAGTGCTGGCGGCCAGTATTAAGGGAACGTTCGCCCGCAGATCAAACCGAGAGCGTATCTGCTCAGTCAAAGCGTCGCATTTGGCGGGCGGACCCGCGTCAAATTTGAGATTACCCCCGACGATCGAGTGCGACCGCGACATACCAAGACTCCGAATGCGTTCGCAGTCAGCTTCGGTCTGCATTACCGCCAGGTTTATGTCTTTGAGAATTCGTCGGACGAAAAATCCTATAAGGCTATAACCGCTGTAGGACTTTTTTGAAATCCTGCCGTTAATAACTGCGACCGGCACTCCGCGCTTGCGGCAATGGCGAAGGAAGTTTGGCCACAGCTCAGTTTCCAGCATCAGCACGACGTCGGGGTCAATCGCCCTGAGTGAGCGTCGCACGCACCAGGCCCAGTCGATGGGAAAGTAGACGATTTCGGCCGCCTCATTCTTAAAAACGGCATTCGCCACTTTTTGACCCGTGACTGTTACGGTTGAAACCACAAGCCGACAATCAGGAAGTTGTTTTCGAAGTTCGCGGACAAAAGGCCGCGCAGCTTGGGTCTCGCCAACGGAAACACAGTGAAGCCAAACGGTAGGTTGCGTTGATTCCGACAGCTGTGGAATGGACCCGAGACGTTGTCGCAGGCCGGGCAGATACTTGCCATGAGCAATCGCCTGCAACAGAAAACGGGGTATGAGAACGATCAAGCCGAGCGTAAGCAGAAGACTGTAAACCAGGTACATACGTAACCAGAGGCTCCTGCGCAAGGTGAGGCGGAGTTACGCTCGATCGCTATTTAGCGCGTTCGATGTAGCGACCTTCAGACGGATCGACTCGGATTCGGTCGCCTTCGTTAATGAAAGGCGGGACCTGAATGACAACACCATTTTCCAGAGTCGCTGGTTTGTTAACGTTCGAAACGGTCGCACCCTTCAGGGAAGGTTCAGTTTGCGTAACTGTCAATTCCATGGACGGTGGTAGATCGATGCCGATGGGGGAGCCTTCGTAGAATTCAGCCTGCAACTTCAATCCTGGCGTTAACCATGGGGCGGCGTCACCGAGATCCTCTTCACTAAGTGCGATCTGTTCGTAGTTCTCGGTGTTCATGAAATGGTGATGTGAGCCGTCAGAATAGAGGTACTCCATCTCATGTTGTTCGAGTGATGCGCGGTCTACCGTGTCAGCAGAACGGAAACGATGCTCGAAAGACGAACCGGTTCGAATGTTTCTGAGTTTCGTTTGCACCATGGCGCGCAAGTTTCCCGGCGTGTGGTGTCTGAACTCTACAACCTTACAAGGCTGACCTTCGAAAACGATCACCATGCCGCGTCTGATTTGGGTAGCAGGGATAGCCATAAAAACTGAATTCTCCGTCCAAAAATATGCCTAGCTTCTTTAGGTTGCTCGATACGGTGAGGGCCGGGCTGCCCCGGCAAAATGCGTAGTCTAACTACGCTGGAAACGATTTGTCCAGTGATGCACGAATGCGTCCGAACGCGTGAATAAGTCTCATACAATAAAGAAGAAGAGCGGCCTCTATTGAACGTTGGTTCTATAGAAGCCACTCTCTTTTGAGGAGCCCACCTACCTCGATTGTACAAACGCGAATCCCGTCCAATAGTTCCATTAACTCTTAAGCGGCGCGCGCTCGAGGGACACGCCTCAGTCGGGCCAATCGTTCCAACCACCTTTGAGCATCTTTGAAATGTGGAAATCTTCGTTCGTCCATCCGAAAAGCCGTAGTGTGATAGTACCGACGGCCGTTAATCAGCCGGGCCGGATGCTTGATATGTAGCATCTCGTGATACAGGATGTACTCGACAAACCACTCGGGGACGTCAGTCGAGTCGAGGGTCTTACTGATAGTAATGCTGTCGTAGATATGATCGTGATGGCCCAGAATACTTCTTGTTCTCCGTTGCGACCACGTAATAGTGGGCTTGCTTAACTCGCCATCAAAGTATCGCCGGTTCAATCTTGCAAACATGCGGTCAAGGTCATAAACCTCACCATGAGCTGAAGAGACCATCTTTCGTCCCCGGCCGCGGCGCGCCAGATCCGACTTCCGCATGACCTCGGGAGTCAGCGAATAATCTCGATAGACGCGATCGTGAATAGTTGGAACGCGTTTTCCCAACAGTCGCGAAACGAGGATCCACGCCAGTGCGCGCAGTACGTCTGGAGGGCAATCCTTACAGATGTCGGACAGTCGCACGTAGACACGGCCGGATCGAATTCGAATCGTGTGGCGTAGACCGGCGTAGGGATAAAACCGCACGTCGATTGTCGGCACACCCCGGTTTCCACCGAGGTGGCGAAACGCGTCCGCAAAGTATTTTCTGATTTCCGTCATTCGGTTTTCGTGGCGCGGCGGTTTCGGGCTTGGGGGAGATCGTGCGTGATCGGAGAGAAGAGCTTGGTGATCTGCGCAAGGTCGACCCGGATTCGTGACTCCAGCGGGTCTAATCTTAAGGAGCGTGAGAGCGGCTCGTCAACTCGCGGCGGGCCACCTCAAATTCTCGCTCTTGATGGCCGACGATTTGCTCTAAATTGTTGTATTTCAAACGGTTACACTGATCCTTTTGATTTTTTGCACAATCGACAGCGGAGGTGGTGCTTTATTCTTTCCTTTATTTGCGGCCATTTACGCGGATTTCGTATACTGCCAAAGCTGGAGATTGGTTGGAGTTGTCCTGCAACCATCGCAGTACGTCCCAGGCATTTAGAGCCCGTTTTACTGAAATATGCCCCGTCGTGCCTCAAACATCCCAACTCCCGAAACAACTGGCCTCGACCCGCGTGCCCAGGCTCTGCTTGCCGCGTTGATAAAAGAACATCTGGTTACCGGTGAGGCGGTTGGGTCGCGTGTTCTCTCCGACGGCTTTTCTCACGCATACGGTTGGAGTCCCGCGACGATTCGCAACGTAATGTCGGAGCTCGAGAACACGGGATACGTCGAACAACCGCACACTTCCGCCGGTCGCATACCAACCGACAAGGGCTACAGATACTACGTCGACAACATGCTCGGCGAGGCGAAGTTATCCAAGGGGGACCTCAAGACGATCGACGATCTATTCTCGGTGGATGTGTTTGACGGGTCTGCTTCTCCTGATCGCCTGATGGAAACAGCCTCGCATGTGCTTTCTGCGCTGTCCCAGAACGTGGGGATAGTCGTGTCACCTTCGCTCGCGCAGAACCGCTTGAAGCATATTGAATTCCTCCAACTGCCTGACAAGCGAATCCTGGTGGTGTTGGTCTCAATGTCGAACATCATCCATAACAAGGTGATTCGTATGGCCGATGAATTGACGCAGGATGAACTGGACAAAACAGCCAACTACCTGAACAGTGAATTCGGAGGCAAGAGTCTCTTAGCTATCCGAGCTGAGATTCTGTCGGTGATGCAGGAAGAGAAAGCGTTGTATGACCGGTTGTTGCGTAATGCGATTCTACTTTGCGAACGCAGCCTGGAAGGCGACAGCAACGGCGAAGTTTACGTTGACGGTGCGTCCAACATTCTCACTAAGCCCGACTTTGTTGATTTCGAACGTATGCAGGAACTCTTTCGCACGTTTGAAGAGAAATCGCGTTTGCTCAAAATTCTCAATGAGTGCGTCACTCACGATTCACAAAACTATGGTGGCGAGGTGCATGTAGTGATCGGACGCGAACATCCGGCAAGCTCAATGCAAAACTGTGCCCTGATCACAGCGCCTTATCGCGCCGGATCGACTGAAACAGTTGGCACGCTCGGTGTCGTGGGTCCGATGAGAATTGAATATGCCAGAATAATGGCTATGGTAAACTACATGGCACGGCTGATTGAGCATCGCCTAAATCAGCAGAATGCATCTTGACGGCGATTCAGTCAGTCTTCAGCCCTCCTGATGGCACCAGACAAAGATGAAAAGCGCGGGAAGCGGATTCCCATTCGGTTCCTTGATGCTGAAGCGAAAGGTTCTCCAGAAACCAGCCCTGCCGACATGGACAGATTAGATCCCGAAAATGACCCCGAGGTCGCTCCGGTCGATACTGACGAACAGCCCGTGACAAATGAGTTACCTGAGCAGGCCTTTGAAAGCGGCGAACCTGAAGGCGACGCGTTTGAAGGAGGACCCGACACCGCCGAGTTAGTGGCGACACGCTCAGAGCTGCGGCGCGTTGAGACTGAGAATGCCGAGCTAAAGGACAGGCTTGCTCGCAGACAGGCGGACTTCGAAAACTACCGCAAACGAATGGATCGTGAACGGTCGGAAACCTACAACCGAGTGGTAATCGACATCACCTCAAAACTATTGCCGGTGGTCGATAATCTCAAGCGTGCGCTGGAGACCGAGGCTTCTGTGGAAGCGAGTGAGTCCGATGAATTCCGACATTTCCTGAGTGGCGTGGATCTCATCTTCAAGCAATTGAATGGCGTTCTGGAAGCGCTAGGCGTTACTGCGATTGCCTCCGTAGGAGAACCGTTCAATCCACACGTTCACGAAGCCGTTGTGACCGAAGCGACCGATGAATACGAACCGGACACTGTCATTCAGGAAATCGTTTCGGGATACAAGCTGGGTGATAAGTTGATTCGTCCGGCACTCGTAAAAGTGGCCAAGGGAAACTAGTTCTGAGCTGGAATTAAATGGGTAAAGCAATAGGCATAGATTTGGGAACGACTAATTGCTGCGTCGCTGTTCTTGAGGGCGGTGCAGTACAGATCGTGCCCAACAAAGAAGGCGGACGAACGACGCCGAGCGTTGTAGGCTTCACTGACAAAGGTGAGCGCCTGGTTGGTCAAATTGCGAAACGTCAGGCAGTAACGAACGCCGCCAACACGGTCTACGCAGTAAAGCGTTTGATCGGGCGCAAGTTCGACTCGGCGGAAGTTGAACGAATGCGCGACACAGCGCCGTTCGAGATAGTCGACTCACAAAATGGTGACGCGCGCGTCCGAGTCCTGGGGCGCAGCTACAGTCCTCCTGAACTTTCCGGCATTGTGCTGCAACGACTTAAAGCCGCGGCCGAAGACTTCCTCGGCGAGCCAGTCACCGATGCAATCATCACGGTGCCGGCTTACTTCGATGATACACAGCGTCAGGCGACGAAAGATGCTGGGAAGATTGCCGGACTTCAAGTCGAACGGATCATTAACGAGCCGACAGCCGCAGCGCTCGCGTACGGGCATGGCAAGAGCGGTATTGAACGCATCGCTGTCTACGACTTCGGCGGTGGTACCTTTGATATCTCGATTCTTGAAATAAATGAAGGTGTATTTGAAGTGCTTTCGACGTCGGGGAATACATTCCTCGGCGGCGAAGACATGGACGACCGCATCATGAATTGGATGGCCGACGAATTCCTCGCAGACACCGGCATCGACTTGCGGCAGGATCGGCTTGCGTTGCAACGACTAAAAGAAGTTGCTGAGCGTGCGAAATGCGAGTTATCGTCATCAACAGAGACCAACATAAACTTGCCGTTTATCGCAGCGGACGCAACCGGGCCGAAACACTTCAACAAGTCGTTAACTCGCAAACAGTTTGAAACGCTCGTGGCTGAGCTCGTCGAACAGACAGTTGAACCGTGTCACATAGCCTTGCGAGACGCGAATCTTCAGGCCAGCGATATCGACAAGATAATTCTGGTTGGAGGACAAACGCGCTCGCCGATTGTAGAGCGCACCGTCGAGAGGATCTTCGGCAAGAAGCCGTCCGCAGAAATCAATCCAGACGAAGTCGTAGCGATGGGTGCAGCGATTCAAGGCGGCGTATTGAGCGGTGACGTTAAGGACATCGTGCTCCTCGACGTGCTGCCTCTGAGTCTCGGCCTTGAAACGCGCGGTGGGTTGTTTACAAAGATCATTGAAAAGAACTCGACAATTCCGCTTAGAAACAGCCTGACGTTTACAACCGTTGTCGATAATCAGGCTTCTGTTGAGATCCACGTGTTGCAGGGCGAGCGGGAAGTTGCAAGCGGCAACCGTTCGCTGGGTAAGTTTGAACTCGTCGGTATTCCACCGAGTCCGCGTGGCGTGCCGCAGATCGATGTGTCATTCGAAGTTGATGCGAACGGAATCGTGTCCGTGTCGGCGCAAGACAAGGCGACCGGACGCGAACAGCAGATGCGAATTACACCGACATCAGGCTTGACGGCCGATGAGATTGATCGCCTGATACGTGAAGCAGAGGAATTTGCCGATAGTGATCGTGGCGCCAAAGAGGTAATCCTGCTCCGGAACAAGCTCGAGTCGCTGCTCAGAAACACGCAAAAGTCTTATGCGAAGTTTGGCGGGCTCTTATCGCAAAGCGATCAGGAAGAAGCCGAGAAGTGTTTTGTTGATGCGGAAGCTGCGGCTAAAGCCGAAAGCGTCGAACAGATAGATAATGCGTTGAACAACCTGGAACGTACCGCTACACAACTCACATCCGCAATGATGAACCCTGCGGTCGAGCCAACCCCGGGAGTTTAGTGCGCGTGAACGTCGTTAGGTGTTGACTTGTAGTTTGGTGAAGTGTCGGCTCAATATACACATTTATTTGGAGAGGTCTGCTTAGTTTAAATGAGTAGTAAGCGTGATTATTACGAGGTTTTGGGAGTCAGTCGTACTGCGACTGACCAAGAGATAAAGAGTGCTTACCGGCGACTGGCTGTTAGGTATCACCCGGACAAAAATCCAAACGACGCGAGCGCCGAAGAGAAGTTCAAAGAAGCGGCTGAGGCTTACGGCATCCTTTCCGATGCCGAGCAACGACGTCGCTATGATCGTTTTGGGCACGCTGGTGTTTCGAGTACCGCGGGCGCCGGTGCGTGGGGTGCGCCAGGCTTTGGGGGCATCGAGGATATCCTGGGCGATCTCTTTGGTTTCGGTGATGTATTCGGTGGTGGTCGCGCAGGGAACCGACGATCGGCGGCCCAAAGAGGAGCCGACCTTCGATACGATCTCGAGATAAGTCTGGAGGAAGCGGCCAATGGAATGACCGCTCAGCTTCGCATTCCGCGTTTGGAGGCATGTGACACCTGCAGCGGTTCAGGTGCAGCGCCTGGAACGCAGCCCGAAAGTTGTCAGACATGCGGAGGTACGGGCCAGGTTCGGTATCAACAGGGTTTCTTTTCAGTCGCTCGAACTTGCCATGTTTGTCGCGGTGCCGGCCGCGTGATCAAGACTCCGTGCACGCAGTGTAAGGGTGCGGGCCGCGTTGAACGCGAGAAGCAGATGGAGGTAAAGGTTCCCGCTGGCGTCGAAACCGGCTCGCGATTGCGCGTGCAGGGCGAAGGGGAGGCTGGCACTCAAGGCGGGCCAGCAGGCGATCTTTATGTGGTTATCCACGTTGCCGAGCACGAGCAATTTGAGCGACAAGGTAGCAACCTCTACGAGGCCGTGCCGATAACGTTTGCACAGGCGGCTTTAGGGGCGGAGATCATAGTGAAGACACTTGATGCTGTAGAGAAGTTGAAGATTCCGATGGGCACACAAACGGGTACAGTCTTCCGACTTAAAGGAAAAGGAATGCCGGTATTAGGAGGTCGAGGGCGTGGTGATCTGTTCGTTTCGGTGACGTTAATAACGCCTACGACCCTCACGCGAGAACAGCGAAAACTGTTGGAGCAACTGGCTGAAGTTGAAAACAAAGATTTAGAAGACAAAGGCCTTGTCGACAAGGTGCGCGATATCTTCGGCTGAAATCGTGAATCGTGAATCGTCGATCGTCAATCGTGAACCTCGATCACGGATAACCATTCATGATGCATGCTATGTAACGATTAACGATTGACGATTCACGAGCGAAGGAGAACCCCACATGTTTTTATCCCCCGGTTACGTGCGCCGCTTACTGATGGCGCTTTGCTTGGTTGTGTGCGCCGGCGTGTCAATCCATGCGCAGGACAACCTTCAAGTATGGGAAAGTTTTGATTTTGCAGGTACGTCAATCAAGCCTTCACAGATTCAGTCGTTGCCGTTGGAGGATCTAAAACTTGTTCGCGGTATCGTGTTTGGCCGCCACGGGCGCATGTTCAAGGATGCGGAGATCAAGTACTACCTTGAATCAAAGTCCTGGTATAAGCCGAACGCGGATTTCAAGAACTCGATGCTCAACGACACTGAGCGTCGCAACCTCGACTTGATCCGCATTGCTGAGGCAAGCAAGCACCCAACGATTCAGCCCGGCGACATGCGCTATTGGCGAGATCGTCCGATCACGCCGAAGAAGCTTGGCACTCACAGCGGCGCGGAATGGACTGTTTTAGTTGCGGAGGTCGAAGCAATTCACGGCAAGCGCTTCGACGATCAGCCGTGGTTGCAACAGTATTTTGAGGACCGTTACTGGTACACGCCCGCTGACTCTTACGATGCAAAGAAGCTCACGGCAATTGAACGAAAGAACATAGTTGCCTTGTCAGAAGCGCAAAAACGTCAGCGCCGAGTTGCGCTCTTGCCGGGCGACATGGAGCTGTTTGAGAACAAAGCTATCTCCGAAACAATGCTGCGCGGATTGAGCCTGCATGAACTCAGGCTACTCCGAAACGAGATCTATGCACGCCATGGCCGTATGTTCCGCGCTCCCTGGTTGCAACAACACTTTGATATGCAACCGTGGTACATCGCAGATGAGAACTTCAAAGACGAAGCACTTTCAGGCAATGACAAATTGAACGTGGAAACAATCGTGCGCGTTGAGAAGCGGATTCATGAAGAGTTGAGCTCGAAGCCCGTGACGCGTGCTCTTTTGGAGGGATTGTTTGTGGAAGATGCCAGCCAGATGCGGCAGGAGATCTACGCGCGTCACGGCAAGGTCTTCAAGGAGCCGTGGCTGCAGAAGTACTTCGCGAGCTTCGATTGGTACAAAGCGGATCCAAACTTCACAGACGTCGCATTAAGCGATTTGGAGAAGAAGAACATCGCGACGATTGCGGCGTACGAAAAACGTGCCGTCACCGCGATGAGCACGATAGAGGGTTGATAAGGCCCACATTAGGTCTCGCGTGACGAGACCACACAACCTAAAAAGAATATCCACAGATTACGCAGATTACACAGATTTAGCGTTAAGGCAGCTGAGTTGAGTCACGGTGTTCCAAGGAAGCCTGACATTCAACTTAACTGCCTTAACGCTAAATCTGTGTAATCTGCGTAATCTGTGGCTACTCTTTTGTTCATAGCCTGTATCGGACACCAGCTCGTCGCGCGGCTTCCTCTTCTAACCCAATGTTCTGAAGTCGCAGCGTCACGTCCGCGTTGAGATCCAAATCAGCTCGTTCTCCGGCCAGGAGTTTCACTGTGCCTGCAGCCGCGATCATCGCTGCGTTGTCAGTCGACAGATGTGGTGAAGGGAAGTAGACGGGAACGCCGAGTCTCTTCGCTGCGTCACTGCATAACTCGCGTAGCTTCCCATTGCAAGCAACGCCGCCAGCGACGATTAATGTCTTTGGATAGTGCTCTTCGGCCAGCCGCTCCATCGTCCTCACGAGCGATTGCACAACCACGTGTTGGAAGCTCGCCGCCAGATCCTTAATCTCCTGTGACGGCGCGCCACCATTTTCCATCGGCTGCAGTCCGCTCTCACGCACATGCTTTGTGACTGCTGTCTTTAATCCACTAAAACTAAAATCAGGAAGGCCATCTCCCATGCGTGGGATTGCGAAGGGGACCGCTTTCGGATTTCCTTCGCGCGCGAGTCGTTCGATGATTGGGCCACCGGGGTAACCGAGTCCTAGTAACTTGGCGACTTTGTCGAATGCCTCGCCCGCTGCGTCGTCACGTGTGCGAGCAAGTACAAGGTATTTACCCGGCTCGGGTATCAGAAAGATGTTGGTGTGCCCACCTGAAACGATTAGGGCTTCAGCAGGATACTCAATCGGCGGATTCTCGAAGGCGACGGAATAGATGTGGCCCTCAATGTGATTGACGCCGACGAACGGCTTGCCGAGCGCAAACGCCATCGCCTTTGCGTAAGACACGCCGACAAGCAACGAACCGACAAGACCCGGCCCAACCGTGACTGCAATGCCGTCGATTTGCTGAGGTGAAACACCAGCACGATCGAACGCTTCCGTTACAACAGGAACGATCTTATCCAGGTGTTCTCGGGAGGCGAGCTCCGGCACCACACCGCCATATCGCTTGTGAATAGGAACCTGAGATGAAATCACAGACGAAACGATTTCGCATCCATCACGAATTACCGCCGCCGCTGTTTCGTCACAGGAGGTTTCGATACCCAGAACTAGCATGAACTGATTCTAACAATACGTATCGTTTGGTACCCAACGGGACTTGAATAGCAAACCCCACAGTTCAAGGTGCAAAACATCGGCGGTCCAGCTCACTGGAATGACTCAAGCTACCGCACTTCCCAACCTGCAATTCCTCCAGCCTTGAGTTTCTTCGATGAGACTAGAGTGCTGGTATCTGTACGTCGAATCTATGTTTTCACCGCTCGTAAAAAGTCAGAGTAGAATCGCCCTGCTTGAGTACGCGAGTACGTTTGAGCGGGCCGAGGTTTGCTGGAAGCTCCTTTTTATGATGGTGCTCAGCGATGAGTACTCCATCGTCGCTCAGCACACCGCCGGCCCCGGCGAGCCTTAAGGCCTCCTGATAATCGTGAGTGTAAGGAGGGTCGAAGAAAACGACGTCCCACGGGTCAGATTTGCCGCTCGCACATTGCTTCAAAAAGTCCTCGGCAGTCAGGTTCACGACCTCTGTTTGATCTTCAGGAACCCTGCAAAGATCTAAATTAGCCTCAACCAGGCCGCACATCTTGCGCGATCGATCGACAAACGTCGCGAACGACGCACCGCGCGACAGCGCTTCGATCCCTACGGCTCCCGAGCCAGCGCACAGATCTAAAAACCGTGCGGCCCCTATTCGAGGAGCGATAACGTTGAAAAGCGTTTCACGCAATCGATCGGAAGTGGGCCGTACCTGCAACGATGGCGGACTTTTTAGCCTCCGCCCTTTATATTCTCCGGCGATCACGCGCATAAGACAGGATTCACTAGATTAACAGGATTAGAAAGCTAGGACGGTGGGTTGTCTGCCCGCTTCCCTTTCACTCTTCCCCTTTTCCCTTTTCCCCTGTCTTTCTACCCGATACTTGCGAGACCAAAGCGCGGCATTTTAACTACTCGCTCAATCATTTTCTTCGTTGCGGGCGACTCTGCTTTGTTAGTCAGATAGTAATCGGCTGCGCGGCGCGCCCGGTCGAGTATGGCCTGGTCTCGAACCAGATTGCCGATCCGAAACTCAGGCTCACCAGATTGCTTCGTGCCCAACACTTCGCCCGGTCCACGCAACTCCAAATCCTTTTCAGCAATCACAAATCCGTTATTCGTTTGGGCCATTATCCCGAGTCGTTCTTCAGCTACGACGGTCTTCCTGTCGCTCGTCAGCAGAACACAAAAACTCTTGTCGGCCCCTCGACCGACGCGCCCTCGCAACTGGTGCAGCTGTGACAAGCCAAACCGCTCAGCATGTTCGACTACCATCACGGATGCGTTTGGCACATCCACGCCGACTTCGATCACCGTTGTCGACACAAGAATCTGTATCTCGCCAGCGACAAACGCTTTCATCACGCTGTCTTTTTCAGCTGGCTTCATCTTTCCATGCAAAAGTCCGACAGAGAACTTAGGAAAGACGACATCGCGCAAGTATTCATATCTCTTGGTCGCATCGCGTAAATCCATTTTCTCTGACACTTCGACAAGCGGATAAACGACATAAACCTGCCGGCCCGCTCTTACTTCGCGATTAATCAATCTCTTCACTTCCTGTCGCTGATCTTCGCCATAGACTTCGGTTTCAATCGGCGTTCGCCCCGGCGGCAGTTCGTCAATCACTGAAACGTCGAGATCTCCATACACCGTCATCGCAAGCGAACGAGGGATTGGTGTGGCTGTCATCACCAGCACGTCGGGCTTTAATCCTCTTGCGCGAAGCTCCGCCCTTTGTAAGACTCCAAATCGATGTTGCTCATCGATGATGACCAGTCCAAGCTTAGCGAACGAGACCACATCTTGAATCAACGCCTGCGTCCCTATGCAGGCGTGTATCTCGCCGGCCTTGAGGTCGTTTCGTAGCCGACGTTTATCCGCCGGTCTCAACGACCCGGTCAACAACTCAACGCGGTAAGGTGACTTGGCTAGCAGCCGTTTAATGTTTCGAGCGTGTTGTTCGGCTAGAACTTCAGTCGGCGCCATCAAAGCCGTTTGATAGCCGTTTTCAATTGCCGCAATCATCGCAATCACAGCGACAATCGTCTTGCCACTACCAACGTCTCCCTGAAGGAGACGGTTCATTGGCTTGGTTGATTTCATGTCGTTGAAGATCTGAACGACCACTTTTCGCTGCGCCCCCGTTAACTTAAACGGCATCACCGATGAAACGGCTCGCTTAACAGTGTCGTCGATTCTTATGACGGCTTCCTTACGCTCCTGGACTCGCTTACCCCGTTTCAATCCGACTGCGAATGTCAACCAGAAGAAGTCTTCGAAGATCATTCGCACGTGTGCGCGGCTGCGACTCTGATCGTAGTCGCTCATCGAGGCGTCGGGCGGTGGAAAATGAATCTCACGCAGTGCCTGACTACGAGAAATCAGTTTGGCCTGGCGCAAGAGTTCGGCCGGCAGTGTTTCAGGAATCTCGGAGTCAGGTAACAGATCGAGAACTGCGTGAATGATTTCGCGGAGTCTTTTGGAATTGAAGTCACCCAACTTTCGATAGACCGGGACGCGCCGACCAGCATGGATCGCTGCCAACGCGGGGTCGGTATGGTCTTCTTCCGCCGCGTCATCTGTGAATTCGGTCGGTTCATTGTGGTTTCCGGCAGTCGGTAGGATCTCGAGTTCGTCCGCCGGCTTGTTCAGCCGCAAAGCGTAGGTGCCCCTTCGCGAGTCCCACGTCCACGATCCAAACGTGATGAAGCGCGTGCCGCGTTGTAGTCTCTTTGAATAGTAATTAATTATTTCGTGCGCGTTGCGGCCCGACACAAACCACCAAACGACTACGGGACGACCGGTTTTGCCTATGTCTACGGCGGAGACTTCGAAGATATAGAGTCGCGACCTTGAGTATGAACGTTTGTTTCGGACCTCGTAGCCGCCGGCAAGACGTGATTGAAGCTCGAGAGAGGCATCGAGACCATCTGCTAGATCTTTGATTGTTGTCAGATGCGAACGATCTTCGTAACGCATCGGCAGATACATCAAGAGATCTTCGACGATAGCTTCCCGAGACTTATCGCGGAACGAGTGAGAAGCGACCGCGGCAGCGAGTTTACGCGACAGGTTTGGACCTAAGCGCGCAATCTTGAACCGGTGAAGATCCTCAATTGGAGTATTGAGGGAGATGGCGCTGGGCATCACGCCGATCATAGCATAGCGCCGCGGAACAGCCCGCAGCGACTCAGCGTTCAGTAATATTGGAGGTCGCGTCATGGACAAATGGGAACCACTCATTGATAAGTTGATCCGAGAATCGATGGAGCGTGGTGAGTTTGACGACTTATCAGGCAAAGGCGAGCCGGTGGACTTGAGTGAGAATCCGTTCGAAGATCCTGACGTGAGGACCGCGCACCGGTTGCTACGAAATGCTGGGTTCGGTCCCGCGTGGATAGAAGATCGAAAAGACATCGAGACAAATCTGGCTTTGGCCCGAACGACCTTGTTACGCGCTCGGGATCTTTATCACAATGAGATTCCCGGAGGCGCGCGTTGGCAGCGTGCTGTGCGAGAATTTCGTGAGACTGTTGCTGAACTTAACCAAAGAATCCGAATGTACAATCTGAAGGCGCCGGGCATAGTCTTCCACCGAAAGGTTTTTGACGCCGACGCCTGGATACGCGAGCTGGAAGGTGAAAGGTAAGCTGGACGTATGGACACTGAAAACCAAATCTCGCCGGAAACCAACGATCGGCTGAAGCAATTGCGACAGGGTTTGTTACGTCTACATAAGCTGCTGCTGGATTTGGAGCGCCGCGGTTACGAGAGAGCCAGGGGACGGATCGGAAACAGCTACGAGTTCTTGCAACTCGTTCTGAAGGATCCCTGGTTTGATTGGCTTCACCGGTTGTCGGAGTTGATAGTGCAGATTGATGAGGCACTCGACAGCATTGGAGCTGAGACTCCAGCGACTGAAGAGGATGCACGTGCGCTAATTTCACGCGCCCGATCACTGTTGAGTCCAGCGGAAGAGGGAACTCAGTTTCAAAAGAACTACTTCCTCGCGCTACAACAATCGCCCGATGTCGTGCTATTGCATTCGGAAATCGTGAAGCTCTCGACGGCGTAAGCAGGTCCACCGATCACGATTTCGGATTTCGGAATGTGGATTTCGGATTTCGCGTATCGACGGTCGATTCATCTGAGCTAGATTCTCAAGACAGTAAAATTGAGGGGGACCAACGCGCTGCTTTGATGACACGAAATCCGAAATCCACATTCCGAAATCCGAAATCGTGATCGCTGGATCTGCTTCGGTCTTACGCGCAGTGTTCGTTGAAGGCGCGCTTCAGTTCTTCGGCGATCGCGTAAGCATCGCGGCCTTCGATCTGAAATCGCTCTAACATGTAGACCAGCTTACCGTCCTTCATTAACGCGATCGATGGCGACGACGGGCCATATCCGGTGAAGTAACTTCGCGCTCGTTCAGTAGCCTCGATGTCGGCACCGGCAAATACCGTCGCCATTTTGTCAGGCTTTGCTTCATTTTGCAGCGCTAAGGCAATACCCGGTCGCGCCTTCCCCGCCGCGCAACCACAGATCGAATTGACGACCACCATCAGGGTGCCCTCGTTATTCGGAATGGTTGCGTCAACATCCGCAGCTGATCTTAACTCGTGGAATCCAAGTCGAGTTAAATCCTCTCGCATAGGCCTAATCATGATTTCCGGATACGGCATTATTTTTATCTCCCTGGGTTTGATGTTGTTTTATGATCTTACTGCTGTGACTTCGATTTTGCGCGGGTCATCACCATCGCCACTGACGTCAATATGCCAGGTGTTTGACGGTAATGGATATTCGCCCATCCTTTCAGCCCATTCAATCGCGATCACGCTATCCTCTTCAGCCAGTAGCTCATCAAGATCAACTGCGTGTGCTGCCGTCGCTCCTTCGTCCAGCCGGTAAAGATCGATGTGATACAAGCGTAACCGTCCGTCATACGGATTGACCAGCGTGAACGACGGACTCGTCACCTCTTCCTCATCGATTCCAAGTGCAGCACAGATACCCTTAACCAAAAGCGTTTTGCCAGCGCCGAGTGGTCCACTCAACAATAGAATCTCGCCGCCGTTCAATCGTTCTCCGATATGAAAGCCGAAGTTGAATGTTTGCTCCGGCGATTCGCTTACAAAGGTCGCAGGCGACAACTGTGAAATCAAAGCTTCCTTCATGGCCCTACACGCTCCGCCGAGGCTGTTCGCCATGTGGATCAAGGAGGCGAATGGCCGCGCCAAATCGCTCGCGGATGTCGGACGCTACCATCGTTCTCATTCCCAAGTCGCGCGCAGCGAGGTCGCCGGCAAGTCCTCCAATATAGAGAGCTGCGAGAGTGGCAACGAGTGGATCCGCGGTCGTCGTCAGTGTTGCGTAAGCCTGAGCGACAAAACCGGCTATTAGTCCCGTCAACGTATCGCCCGATCCAGCTGTGCCGAGCCCTGGGTTTCCAGTTGGCGTGATGAAGACGCGTCCGTCGGGCGAAGCAACAAGACTACGCGAACCTTTTAGAACCAGAATCAGCTTATTGGCAGTCGCGAAGTTTCTCGCGACGGTAACATGATCATTTGCCAACGAGTCTTTACCAAGAAGTCGACGCATCTCGCCCGGATGCGGAGTCAGAATCAATGGTGATTTTTCCGATCCCTGCAAAGCTGACGGCCAGGGCGACAAGCAGTTCAGTCCATCGGCATCGACAATCGTCGGCTTGGATCTACGTTCTACAATGGCGCGCACAAATTGGCGTGTCCGTTCATCGGCAGACGTAAGTCCTGGTCCAACTGCAACGACAGACGACTTCTTAGCTTGTTTAAGCAGATGATCGATCGATTCATCGCTGATCGCCCCGCGATCTGTTTCTGCCAGCGGCATCGTCATGACTTCAGGCATAACGTGGGTTGCAACCGTGTCCTGAACCGAACTGGGAGTGGCGATCGTGACCAGTCCGGCGCCGGATCGCATTGCAGCGTTGCCGCAGAGTGCCGCCGCACCAGTGAAGCCTCTCGAACCCGCGACAATGAGGACGTGTCCATGAGTGTTCTTGTGTGACTCGGGTTTGTAGTTCGTGCTGATTAGCCACTGCCGCGCGTCTTCGGCTTCGGTCACAAATAGATCCGGTTGTAGCGACTCGAGTAGTGATCGCGGCGACCCGATATCAGCGACGATTAATTCTCCACACCAGTGTGAAGCAGGTGGAAGAACATTCGCTGGTTTGGGAGCTGTGAAAGTGACGGTGAGGTCGGCCTCAACCGCAGCGCCGATCGGTGTCGTTGAATCAGCGTTGAGTCCTGATGGAATATCGATCGAAACGATCAAGGGTCGTGCACCGGCTGCGCGGTCGCGTGCACCCCTAAGTAATGCCAGATGTTCGACCACTTTCAACGGTAGTCCTTCGAGAGGTCGAACAAGGCCAGTGCCGAATAGACCGTCAACAATCAGATCGTAAGTCTTCCGACTCGGAGCAATCTCCTCCCACGCCGCTGCGTCTGCGCATTCGACGAAAGTAAGCGGTGCAGGAATCGAAGCCGATCCAGCTTCAAAGCTCGCTAGACGACTCGTCGCTTCGAAGTTCGTGTGCGCGTCGCCCGCCGTATCCGCGATAGTTCCGCACAAAACCACGTCGCAGTGGACACCCGATCGACTCAGTCCGCGGGCCAGGGCCGCACCATCCCCTCCGTTGTTACCCTTTCCGCAAAGCACGAGTGCTTTCTTGCCTGTTAGGGCGCCGTTGAAGTGTTGTTCTATCGCCTGGAGACACGCGTTTGCCGCCGCTTCCATCAGCAGAAGAGAGGGAGTGTTGTAGCTCGTGACCGTGAGGCGGTCGACTTCGCGCATTTGACTGGCTGAAAGGACGGGCTGCACATTACGGATGATAGCGAAATCCGGGGGTGTTAGGCGACAACCGTCTCGGTTCTGGTGGGCAGATTGTACGGTCGGTCATCTCTGCGGGCTCGGATTCGTCGCGTTATCGTCTCTCAGAATTAAACCGAGGAATTAGACCGAGACGGGTTCTTTGATAACTTTTTAATCTGGATTTGA
>DATIBJ010000163.1:0-12994 GCA_035457565.1 Pyrinomonadaceae bacterium
ATTTGCAAACAAAAATTCGCGTTCACTCAGTTCTTCCGTTCGCACTGCATCTTCGCGACGGTCCCAGTCGATAGTGACTATCTGTTTTTTCTGACACGGAGCAAGCGGAATGCTGTGCAACAGATCGCCAAGCGAATAGCCGTCAGCTTTCCACACCTGGCGGAACTGCAGGATGTGTCCGTGCGCAATGGTCGTAGCTTGATAGAAAGTCGGTGTGTCGTCCCAATCGACGAAGTTCTGTTCATCAAGGGGACCACGACCAGCAACTGGTTTTCGCGATACGCGAACCAGTTCAGAAAGTAGTTGATGAGCTGACAGGCGTTCTGCCGTCATCAGGCTGACCGGAGTAAACTCATCCGCGTCGACTAACACCGAACGCAAACTTTCTGCGGAGAGCGTTGGCAGCGCTTCTTTCAAAGCAACATCGATTGATGCAGTCTCTACCGCTTCACGCCATTCTCCTACTGCGGCAACACCGTTTGTCTCAATCGCAACAAGTGGTGGCTTTGCAAATCTATCAATGGCGCTCGCCCGTGTACGCTCTACATCGCTCCGCGCATCATTGATTCTCGCCGCACGAATTGCCACCTCCTCGATTCGCGCGTCGGCAATCTCGGCTTCGCGTGTAGCAATTACTTCTCTATTGGCAAGAAGCGTGTTACTCGTCAGACTGAGACCAAAAGTTATCTCCGGACCAGCCCTGACTTTCAGCTTGCTATCAAAGGTCCCGTGTCCAAAGGCGAGTTGTTTGATCAGTCGATCAAAATCAGGAAGCACTTTGATCGGCGGCTCGATATTCGTGCCTTTAATCTCAGGGTCGGTCGTGCGAACGATCTTGTAGAACGGGATTTCTTCGAGTGTTCGATTGGGGATAGTGAAGTCGATGCAACTTCCAACGCCGAGATCACTTGAAAACGACTCTGGCGCGCTGAGTAGTTCTTCCTCATCGGGTGCGCGGGGTGGAGACGATACCCCTGTAGGAGCTGGCTGCGTTGGTGGCAGCGAAACGACAAGCACAACTCGCGGCGGGATTGTGCCGTCGGCTTCAAGGCGTACAGGCGTACGAACGCCGTCAATGTCGGCAACAGCCGCGGCAAACGGTCCGCCGGGATGCTCCCCAGAAAAATACCCGCTCTCGTTGGTCCGACTCGCAAAGACAGGTGTGTTCGCGATCTCGAGTTCTTCGTCGGCCGCGCCAGCCGGGATCGCAAATATTAAAACTTGTCGATTTGAACCAGGCCGCTTGGAATCCTGGTCGAGAACGCGCCCGGTGAGGACCGCGCGTTTTCCTTTCAGCGGATCTGGATGTGGTGAAATCTCGAACGGAACCTCAGGGTCAACCGTGATCGTGCGAATTCGATCCTGTTCAAGCAAGCTGCCAAGCGATGACGAAAAAAGCCGTGTGCCAATTGGAGATCGGACTTCCAGAAACGCAGTCTGGTCCCCAAACACACTTTCATCGATGACGAATTCAAAAGCGCCATCCGGATTAACCGGTGCCGCGAGCGACGCACGAAAGGTGAGCGAGGGGTCGTTTGGGCCGGGGGGTGTCCCGTTAAACTCAAGCCTGATAGTGTGGCCGGCGTACTGCGATTTGAGTGATTCGTCATCGGGCGACAGCCTACCCTTAACCCGCTTGTCGGCCATGACACTCCGTCAAATATCACCTAGCAGGATATTTTGCAAAATTCTTAACTGTTTTATTTGCGTTGAATGCAAAACGATTCTGTTCGCGCTGGATGCAAAACGATTCCGGGGGATCGTCCAGTAGTACTCACGTTCAAAGCTAAAAGCAGATGAGGGAGAGTTGTAAAAAAAAGGACGAGCGGCTTGACCCGCTCGTCTCTTAGTCCGAAGCAACTCCAGAATTAGCTGAACGCTGGTGAAATGTTCTCGATCCTTTGACGAGCTTTCGGCGTCAAACTCTCCAAAGTCTGCAGAACTTTCGGATGCGTCATGCCTGTTCCCAGGTAGGTCCAACGATTCGCCTGAAGTTGAACAGAGCGGAATTGGGATTTCTCCGACTCGTCGAGTTCACGGCCAGTCGCGCGCGTGAAACTGTCGAGGTCAAACTCCACCTGCTGTTTAAGTCCGCCATCGATGAAGCCGCCGATTTCAATGTACTCCTCAACGGCATCAAGGATCTGCTGTTCAGTTCGTCCCGCCGCCAGTTCATCAACCATTAACGTATCGAGCTTGGCATGCTGCACCTCTTCGAGCCAGTGGTGCTTGAGCAGACTCTTGAACTGCTGATCGAGTTGCTGGTCGTCTCTGATACTGTCCGTGTAGTGACGCTGCACCATCCATTCGATGTGTAATACGGTGAGCGTAACCGCCAGCGGATCATGAGCAAGAATCGCCTTCGCAATCGCATCAGGGGGACCGATAACAGGGCACGAGGTGCCGAAGCCAGATTCAAACTCTTCACGGAATTTCTTGAAGAGATGAATGTGTTTCGCTTCCTCGCTCGCAAACGCTAAGAGAGCGCGCGTCCTATAGTCGTTCTCCGGCAATTGCGGTCGCGTGTGGTCGAGTACGAACGGCAGGATGAACTCTTCCACCAATCCGAAGATGCACAGATATGCATTTCCGCGAATCTGGTTGAGTATCCTCTTTTCATCCTCGGTCAAAAACAACAACGACTTCACACGAGCCAACGACTCGGGCATGAATGGTCGGGAGAAATCAAGACGTTTATCGCCGCCGATGATGTCTTCAATCCGCCAATGAATCGCCTCTGACGTCTGCAACGTTGATTGATAGGTATATCCGTGGTTCATCTGTGGAACACCTCCTACGGTTCCAGTAAATCTCCTTCAATTAGTGCCCCCTATCAATTGCATAACGCGCATTTCGTCAGCGAATCGGACCAGGGGAAGCAGAGAAAGAGGGAAAAAGGGAAAGAGGGGAAGAGGGGAAAAGGGGGAGAGATTAATCGAGCGCCCCCTCTTCCCCTCTTTCCCTCTTCCCCTCTTTCTCCCTTTCCCTTTGCCCTCTTCCCCTTTTCCTTCTTACGCTGTCTTCTTATGACACGCCGTACATTTCGTGGTCGTCGGCGACTTCGCATCAGGTCTGGCTTTCACCACCTGATCATGGCATCCGGCGCAGGCCCGGTGAAATGCCTGTTGGTTCGTTAGAGTGATCATCGCCGTGGAGTTCTCACTCTTTATCTGCGGGAGGTCAGGCCACACGGTTGGCTTCTCCTCCTTGCGCGCATGACAGCTTCTGCACGGTACGACTTTGGTTGCCGGCTCTTTCTCCAGAAGATCCGCGGTCAGCGTCGTTGTCCGATCTGGCGGGTACGCAGTTTGATGGGGTGGAAACTTCTTAGCCTCGCTCGCGGGCTGTTCCACGTGATGGCATTCAGTGCACGCGATAGGTTTTATTCCCTCGACGTTGTAATTCTTGGTCGTGTGGTTAGAGTGGCTGAAAGTAACTTTGCCGAGCGCCGCCTTCTCTGACATGACCAGAGTATCGGGGGGCTTCGTTTGCAGAAAACGCGCATCCGACACGCGCGCGACCGTTGTTAACAAGCACAAAGCAAGAAGAACAAAAAGTAACAGTATTGGTTTCATGAAAGACCTCCTTATGCCGATTGTCGATTGTCGATTTTTGTCGAAAGAACGCTCAAAAGTCCAATGAAAAATATCCAACCTGGTGGAAGAGACCAATCGGCAGTCTAAAATCGGTCAATCGGCAATGTCTATCCCTGCTTCGGCTTCTGCAATTCGTATTGCATTCGCAGATAGAGACAAAACTGAACAACCGGTTCGATTCCGAGCGGTTCAAGTACTCTGTCGAAGCCACTCACCTCAAACGGTTGGTAAAAGAAGGTGAAACTCTTTCGTTGGATAACTTTGCTTGTGGTCCCATTGCTCGTATAAGCGTAGGCATCACCGGTTTCGTACGCCTGGTATCGTTCGTAAGTGTCTGCAGGATAAAACGCATCGTAGCGTTCATTCGCCAGTCCCATTGGGGTCAGCGTAACTCCAAACGATTTGATGTAGCTCTGCTCTTTCCGCTTAATCACCTTCACTGCTTCCTCAAACAGCCGTTTCCGCACTGCGTCGAAGTCCTTGACGACGTAATCGACTTTGATCAAATCGAAAATCTGTAAATCTGCGGCCGCCGTCACGATTCGCTCAAACTGTTCGCGGTTCTGATACCTGATCGCGATGGTCTTTTTGGTTTCGAAGCCGGTGCGGTTCTCGGTAGCGCGAGCACCGCTCACCGTGTAGTCATAAACAGGAGTTTGTGTGATGAAATCGACAAAGATGTCGTTTGCGGTGATTCCAAGCGGTAGGAGGGCTTTGGCCAACTGAGTAGCTTTCTCATTTACTTTCTGATTACTGGCGGCGGCCCCTAACGCTTCCTGGTTAATCCCAAATACCACGACGAAAGCATCGGGTTTTAAATTAGTAAGCACGCTTGCTTCGATGGCCCAACCATATTGACTACTTACAAGGCTGCCCGTGTTCGTCGGGGGCTTACGCTGTTGGTTGTAGTAACCACGATTACCGTAGATTCTGTTTCCAGTTTCCTGCGCACTAACGGAAGTAACTGACGAATAGGCACACGACAACAACACAATCAACAAGAACACTCGCTTCATGGTGATCTCTCCTTAGGTTTCTGCTTGGTGTTTGTTATTCGTGGGGAGCCGATTGTGGGGAGAGAGAGAGTCGCGCTACTAAAGCCTAATTGCTTTTGGTGCTTCCTCGACCATTGATGCCGCGAGAACGATCGAGGATGCCTTAGCCGCTGGACCAATTGCGAAAACTTTTTGTAATGCCTTAGTTAATGATTCTCCGTGCAGCCTCGGTGTTCTTTGTGTCTCTGTGGTTGGGTTTTTTGCACGGCTCTCTATCCACAAAGGCACAGAGAACACCAAGCTTGCACAAAGAGCGTCACCTGGATCAATTGCGCGGCAAAATCAACACCATCATCAGAATCGCGTCTGCGGTACCATCCATCGTCGGCTCATTAGTTGAATAATCGCCAACGTCGTCGTGATAGACAATTTCAGCGGTCTGAAATTCGGCGAATTCGTCGGGTTGACTCAAGTGTAGACCTCGCAAACTCGCGTAAGTCGTCGTCGCAATCGGACCATCTACCAAACCACCGGGCACTAACTTCTTGAGGATTTGAACTGTGGGCAGATGCACGTCTTCGGGAAACTCACCTCCTGCGGGAATCCCTGTAAACATGGAAGTGCCCCAGGGATTACGACCAAACAACCAGTCTCTGTGCGCCAACATCACCGCGTGGTATCGCATGTCGTTTGTCATCCGTTCGTAAAGCAAAACTTGCGTAATAAACGAGACGACGAGATTGTTCGAACACCAGATAAACGGAACGCCGACACCATAAGCATTTGAGCGGCCACGTTCGACGACGCCTTCAATTCCCGCCCGATAATACCGGGCCAATTCCGCCTTGATTCGGGCATCAACTGAGGAATACAAAGCGAAATGGCCCATATTCATAAACGGATAGAACTGGTAGTGCTCGGCCGTCTCATGCCGCATCCACGATGTGGCGCCAATAATCCTGGCGTAACGCTTTGCATCATCGAGGTACATGCGACTCCTTGTCACTTTGTACAACTCAGCTGCCGCCCACTCCATGTCGTCGGCCCACGTATCTTCGTTGTACCTGTAAGGAGCGCCGAAGGAGTTACCTTGCTGGTATCCCTCGTGCTGCTTACCGATTCGATAAAGTTCCAGGGCAGCCTTCAGACATTTCTCGGCAAACACTGAATCATTCATCTCGTTCCAGATCCGATAAGCCATCGCCATCGCCGCAGCAGAACGGCCGGCAAGATTTGCAACTCCGGTTGCCTTACTTTTCCATTCGCGCAAACCCTGCGGCTGCCCGTTAGCAAAATAGACCGGCCGATAACTGTTTGTACCCCAGCCGTAATCAGCGAGGTCTTGATCGGGAAGTTTGAAACCGCGGTGGTCGCGATCATCGGCAACTTGATGAAAGAGTTGATCGGGAGCAGGATGAAGTTTGTGGATCCACTCCAAGCCCCACTTCGCTTCATCAAGCACGTCAGGAATTCCATTCGCTCGCGGATGACCTAAAGCATCCACTTGATCTGGAAACGCGTTTGGAGCTAACTCGTACGCGACCAGCATTCGGGCAGTAGCATTGCTCCCTGTTATCAAGTACTTCAGTTGGTCACCAGCGTCGTGCCAACCACCGCTCGCATCGATGAAAGTCCCATCAGGCATCGGACCGTAAACGGTTCTTCCATCGCGCATGTGACAGACCATATCGAGATAGGGGTTGTAGCCGCAGCGCTGCTGTCTCATGAATAGCAACAGCTCGTTCTGGTACGGTTTGTATGGACCAATCGTAAACTGCGGCGAAACAACATCGCCCGACGCGAGTCGCAACACAGTTGGGCCTGGCTGTTTGAATGTGGAGAAATCCAATTGGTAAAAGTAAGGAAACTTGCCGCCCCAATTGGACGCATGAATTTCCCGCAAGGGACCGCGATAAAGCGTTTGTTTGGTCGTTGCGTTCTGTACAAGAAAGTCGCCTGTTAGAGGAGTTTTGGAGAACGCGATGGCAATCTTCGTATCCGCCTGCTGATAACCAGCTTGATTGATTCGGATGTAGGAAGCTTGTGCAGAAACAGAGGTTAGCGGCGCAAAAAAGAGGCAGAAAACAAAGATAGGTCTGACGAATCTCCTCTTAACCATGCGTACGCAGTTGAACTAGAAGGTTAGAAACACACAATGATGAATCACAGGTCAGCGTCCCGGGTCAGAAACCAGACGGACCGCCCAGAGACAAATGATTTACGACACAGTAGGAGACTGAATACAGGGGCAGGAGCAGTAGGCAGGAGCAGCGAAGATCACCTGCTCCTGCCGCCTGCTCCTAATCCTTTTTTTACTTCACGGGATTGCCGTCAGCATCGATAAATTGCACATCGCCGATGTTCAGTTCGCGAATCCCCTTCTCAATCTTTTGACGGTCACCAACGACGATCCAGATCAAATTTTCGGGCCGTACTACCTTCGTTGCTGCTTCGTTCAGATTGTTGACGGCGAGCGCCTTAATCCGGCCGGCATACGTCGAGTAGTAATCCGGCGCGAGCTTGAATTCAATGATCTCGTTGATTGACTGACTTACGGCAGCATTCGTCTCCCAGAGACCGGGGAGAGTTTGCGTCAAGTTAGCCTTGGCCATTGACAGTTCATCGGCCGTAATGAGTCGATCCTTGAGTATCGCCCGCAACTCATTTCCGATTTCAACCATCGATTCCTTCGTCTTGTCGGTTTGCACTGGCGCATACGCAAGGAACATTCGCTGGCCGCGTGCGGGCCACACGAAGGAGCCGGCGCCATACGACCAGTGCTTGTTCTCGCGTAAGTTCATATTCAAACGCGAAATGAACGCTCCTCCGAGCACCGTGTTCATCGACTCGATCGCCAACTCATCTGGATTAGATTTCGGCGGCGCTAGTACGCCGGTGATGATCACTGATTGAATCGCACCAGGCTTGTCTACGATATAAACGGACTGCTTGGCGGCGAGTGGTGTCGTGCCGAGATTCTTCTGCGGAACCTGTCCACCCTTCCAATTGGCAAACAAGGCTTCGAGCTTTGGCTGCATCTCGGCGAGGGTTGTGTCGCCTACTACAACGAGCGTGGCGTTGTTAGGTTTGAACCAGGTCGAATGAAACTTCATCAAATCGTCGCGAGTGAGTTTTGAAACTGAGGCCTCGGTACCTGACCCAGTTAACGGATTGCCGTAAGCGTGTTGAGCTCCGTACATTAGTTTCGGAAACACTCTAAGTGCCATCTGGATTGGCTGAGTCTTCTCGCGTTGGATCTGTGCCAGCTGAATCTTTCTCAACCGATCGAAATCTGATTGCGGGAAAGCCGGATTCAGAATGACGTCGGCATAAAGATTCAACGCTCGGTCGAGGTTCGCCTTTAGCGTTGACAGGCTGACGGTTGACGTGTCGAGATTTGAGAAGGCACCAAGTGAAGCACCCAGCGATGCCAGCTCTTTGCTGATATCAATTGAGTTTCGTGTCTTCGTGCCCTCGTCGAGCATGTTCATGGAAAGCTGAGCCGTTCCCGGTTGCGCAAACTGATCGGAGGCGTAACCAGCGTCGACCAAAAGACTCATATTGACGACCGGCACACTGTGGCGTTCGGCGACGACAACTTCCAGTCCATTTGAGAGTTTCGCTCTCTGCATTGCCGGAAACTTTGGTTCCGGACCTTCGCCAGGCTTCGGCATCTGGCTTCGATCCACTGCCGTTTGGCTCGCTTCTGCTTGTGGGAAGGGAACAATCTCGAGCGTGTAAACACCATCGGATAGCCAGCGTTTCCCTGCTTGCTGAAGGTTTGCAGTCGTCGCCGCCGCCATACGATCTAATGAACTCTTGTAGGCGTCCGGAGAACCTTCAAAGACTTGGCTGCGAGCAAGAATGTCAGACTTACCGCCAAAGCCGCCGATCCTCTCGGCGCCTCTCACAAACTGCGCAAAGATCTGCGTGCGTACTCGTTCGAGCTCGTCCTGTGCAGGCGGCGCAGCGAAGAGTTTCTGCATTTCTTCATTGATGCCTTTTTCGATTTGCTTTAGATCGCTTCCTGGTTTCGCGGTCGCTTGAATGATGAAGAGACTGCCAATCTCCCTTTGATCGAGAAATGCACCGACGTCAGTCGCAATCTGTTCGTCGTACACCAATCGCTTGTAAAGACGAGAAGCCTTATCTGAAACGAGAACGTCTGAAAGCAACGTGAGGTAATCATTGTCAGCGCTGCCAACACCAGGGACGTTCCAAACTTTATAGATACGCGCTTGGGGAACACGATCCTGGGCGACCTGTCGTTGTTCGCCAGTGCGTTGCGCAACCCAGTTGTCGAAGTGGGCGACTGGTGGACCCGGGGGGATGCCGCCAAAGTATTTTTCTACTTTGTCGCGTGCTGTTTTTGCATCGATGTCGCCGGCTATGACCACGACCGCGTTGCCTGGGCCATAGTAGGTCCTGAACCATTCCTTCACGTCATCGAGTGAAGCTGCATTCAAATCTTCCATGGATCCAATGACGGTGTGGCTGTAGGGATGATTCGCCGGGAAAACGGCTTTCGTGATCAACTCATCGCTGAGACTGTATGGCTCATTCTCCCCCTGGCGCTTTTCGTTTTGCACAACGCCGCGCTGCTCATCGAGCTTGGGTTTGTCGATGGCGCCAAGCAAGTGCCCCATTCGATCAGATTCAAGCCAAAGCACAGTATCTAGGGCGCCAACAGGAACATTCTGAAAGTAGTTCGTGCGATCTTCGTTCGTTGTTCCATTGAGGTCGGTAGCGCCGATTCTTTCGAGTGCTTGAAAGTAATCGTTGTTGAAGTGTTCGCTGCCATTGAACATCAGGTGTTCGAAAAGGTGGGCGAAACCTGTCTTCCCAAACTTCTCGTTCTTGGAACCGACGTGGTACCAAACATTCACGGCTACGATCGGCGCTTTGTGATCTTCATGTACGATCACCGTGAGCCCATTCGATAAGACGAATTTCTGGAATGGAATATCGAATCGCGGCGCTGCGACTCCGTTACCGGTCTGTGCGAGGACCGGCGCAGGCAGCAACTGCAGACAAAGAACGAGACAGAGGCTTCTAAGTAGATTCATCTTCATCGCATTTCTCCTGAGAACAGCTGAATTGGTTCGAATAATACTCAAAACAGAGGCAAAGAGCATCCACCGACCCGCGTCAACGAATTTAGGATTTTAGGTTACCGAATTTTGAACGTGGGCGCCTTGGTTAGCTCCTAAACACCACGGGGTCCACAGTGGTGGTCACTCACGTAAAACCCCCTCGAAATGTGATTCGCTTCTTTCTTCATAAAGAACCGCTTAGTCGGCCGTCGAAGATCTGCCGACCGAACTCGACGCAATTGCCGATGAAGTCCACATTCACTTCCCATGGGGCAGTCTGCTTAAAGGTGTGGCTTCAGGTGACGAAGCAGCACTCCGCAGCGTGCGACGGATTTGTGCACCCGACGCATTGCTGGAGATTGTGATTGGACTCGACCCATCGCGCGATCAATCAGAGATTAATCGTCTCGGCTTAAAATCGTTTTCAGTTGAATTCATCGACGCTGAGTTGATTGGGCGTTACAGAAGCGCCGGTTTCGAGATTAAAGAGCGTGGGAGTTTGGCGGCTGGTGATTGGCCAGAGTTCAAAACATCATGGGCCAAGCGTCTGAAAGGAAACGACGCCAGGCCCATTATTTATTTGATTGCCCGTGCGGCGTAATCCTCAATCGACGCGAATACCACGATGCATCGCAATGCCGCGTGCTTTCATGATCACGTCGTCGTCAATGACTTCACGACCTGAACTGAATGCCTGGATCTCGTCGGCGGTACGACCAAGAGCAAGGGCAAGTTTCTCGTCGCTCGCCTCAAATCCGCGGTCTCTCAAATTGCGCAAGATCTGAGCGGCTTCATCCTGAGTCGTACCCTGATCGTCTACGACATTGTCAGTTGAATAACGCCCTGACGATTCGATTCGTTTCGCGCGACCTTCGCTTGTACGTGCGCCCCGCGAAATCAGATACGCCAGCATACCGCCGACGCCGAGGCCGGCTAACATGAACCCGAGTTTGCTTCTTGATGATTCGCGTGCTTGCTGCTCTGCGTAATTGCTCTCAATTCCTTCAATCATTGAAAACCCTCCGCTGGTATGATTTCTTTTCTGCTACAAAAACATTCACCGAACGAGTCTGCGTACACTGTTTTGTACAGTTCAGATACGTTCGGTTCGCCAAACTATCTGTCAAAGCAATAACGCGGCCATAGAACCATCTCCAGACCAGAAGCAGTGGTAGTAGGCTTCACCTTGGCGTCGTGATCCGCTTCAATCAAGCTCCAGGAAACTAATCAGACCGGCTGGGTGCACTCCGGTAGGAGTGCAATGTTTATAGCTTCGGGTGGGTCTATACGAACTGCGCCGTTCGGAGGAGAGGAAATCAACTTCACCAATATCATTCAAGATCGTTTCCGCTCCTCCGAACGGCGCCGAGAGAATTTGGTCCTGCTTCTATAAACATGCCACACCTACGGCGTGAAGAGCGTTGACCCTTTAAATCAAGTCGAATTATTAGCCCAGCTCGATGCTAGCTGAAGCAATCGGACACTTGATTGAGCGGTTTCTGAAGCTTGAGCGTTCTGGACCTTAAGCGGGGTAAGCCACCTTCCTTACTGCATTCATTCTACCTGAGTTGTTTCAGCGAACCTTGATCGCTGATGTCTTGCACCTTGAACTCTGGGCATACCAGTATCTCCCGGAAGTTCATCTCTCCAATGTGTCGTAGAGCGGCTGCGCGGGTATCGTAACCCACGGCTCGTTCGCGACTGTCACCGCAAGAATTCTGATTCGTTCATTGTCAGGCAAAACCAGTGTGCGAGCGCCTGCTGGGATATCAATCGGATAAGCATAAAGATACGAATACTGGTAAGGCTCGGGATTTCCCGCAGCGTCGCGACGCTGTGAAGCAAACCACGCAATGTCCGCGCGTTTGATGTAGCCCGGCCGTAAGCCCGTCATTTCACCATACGGATTGATGCGAATTCTCGGTGGTGCTCCGCTGGCCGCGGCTGCGACGCTTTGTCGGATGACTTCTTCCGTAGTCTTCCAAATGCGGTTGTCCCACTGACCGATGAAGCCTGTCCAATCCTGAATCGTAAGCTCTACTTGCTTCTGTCCAACTTGAAATGTTCCTTTTTGATCACCACCCATCGCTGCTGCTAACAGATACACGCGGTTGAAGCGTCCGTTAGGCAACGCGATCGTCTGACCTCGCGAGACAACTGCATTCGGCTTCGCTATCACTCCAAGTTGAAACCGAATGCCGCCAAAGAGGACTTCACGCGGCAACATTTCGGCGGGCAGCGACCTGCCCTGATTCGCATTCTGATTGTTGGGTAACCAATCAAAACTGCCGTCCGCCGGGCGCCCCATCCGCGCCGCTACTGACATGTCGTAATCAAGCGCAACCGGTTGCGACTGAATGACGTTCGCTTTGGTTCGCGACGGCGCGAGCTTCAAGGCAAACGTCCTCGGCTGGAAAGGACGGAAAGAAGTCACGACCTCACCGCTGCTGATGTTTGCTGGTCCAACGGGTTGCTCTTGCGCATTCACTTCGCGCGCAGCAACAACGGGGGATACAAACGTCAACCGAACGTTATCAGCTGCGACACCATCTGTTTCGACCAGACGCACAATCAATTCGTCAGTTAATTCCGCTTTCTTTAAAGCAAGGACGCGGACGCGATTGTTGTTCAGTCGCAGTAAAGATAGCGACTTAGTTAGCGTGCCCGGATGAGACGGACTCTGGAATGCGATTAGTGGCTGGTTCAAACGATACCCCTGCCAGTCAGTTCGATCTTTGCGCCAGTCGCCGGCGTGTCCTGCGAGACCAAACCTGATCTCGTGGCGTCCAATATCTTGAGTTCCCTGGTCGGCGTAGCCTCCCCGAGTACCTGGCGTCCGCATGAGCGTCAACCGAATCGTGTGGTCATCGGGTTTGTCAGAACCATTCTTGCAATCGGTGAGAATCGTCGCACCAAAAGTGCCGCTTTGGTCTGCGAGGTCGATCCATTGATGCGAACCAACTTCAAACTGTCGCTCAGCGGCGTTTGTTCTCTGAATCGTACCGATGTCCCAATTGTAAGTTGCGAGTTTGTTCGTGGCCGCGAGCGGAAATGTGGCCTTCAAGTTCGCTTGCTTTGTATTCCAATCAATGACGTTTCCAAACTCAACACGATTACCCGCATCACCCGCAGACAAACTGATCGTCTGCACAAACTTAGAGTCTTCAGTCTCACGGACCACCGCGACACTCCCTCGCGCTGGACCTTCTTCAACAATGCTTATCTTCGCACTCCCGCTGACGAACGAACGTGGCGCACGCTGCACGTCTTCAAAGTCCATATTCCATGCGGGCCACTGTCTCGGATTGTC
>DATIBJ010000164.1:0-22203 GCA_035457565.1 Pyrinomonadaceae bacterium
TTTCTGATATGTGCCCCAACCCTCACCTTGTGATGAAACGCCGAACTCTGTTGGCGGCCGTTTTGAGCATTTCCGTTAGTAGAGCGTTCGGCGAATCTCACAAAACCGCCGAGACGCATCAGAGGACGCTGAGGTTGCGCAGAGAGCTTGAACTCTGGATAACGTGTCCACATCAAGCAAAAGCAAAGTCGCGGCGAACATCATGTTCACGCCGCGACTCACAAAATCCGAATTCCGAAATCCCAAATCCGAAATCTATTCCCACTTTCCCGCTTTTTGCAATTTCTTGATCTTTCGCTTCACGATCTCGCGTTTGAGCGGGCTCATCTTGTCGAGGAATACAATGCCGTCGCAGTGATCCGTTTCGTGCAGCATGCAGCGCGCGGTTAGTTCCATTCCATCGAGCTCGAACCAGTTTCCCTTCACGTCCTGCGCACGCACAATCGCGCGCAAGCTTCTTTCAACTGGCGTAAAGATCCCCGGAAACGAGAGACATCCCTCTTCTCCGTTCTGGTTCCCTTCCACACGCAGGACCTCTGGATTGATCAGCGCCACACGCTGACTCGGATCTTTGCCTCCAGAACAATCCATTACAAACAGACGCTTTGGTACTCCGACTTGAACCGCCGCGAGACCAACACCCGGCGCCGAGTACATCGTCTCAAACATGTTGCTCACAAGCTTTTCCAGGTCAGCATCAAACTCCGTGACCGGATCGGCTGGCGCGTCGAGTATGGGGGCCGGCCATTTAACTATTTCCAGTAATGCCATTCTCAAACTTCCCAATCTAATCCCCGACTATTCGGGAAAACTACGATGATGATTCTACGCTGAACGATGCATACGCTGCCACTCAACCAATCCACAGATTCCACAAATTCCACAGATTACACGGATTTGGTTTTAGATAGCGACGCTGAGTTAAGAGGACCCAGCTAACATAACAACTCAACGTTACTGCCTGATCCGTAATCTATGTAATCTGGGAAATCTGTGGATAGTCTTTAATACCCTCGTAATTGTTCTCGATAACCTTCGAAGTTTCTTTTCATCTCGCCAAGACTGTCGCCACCAAACTTCTCACGAACAGCCCCAGCCAGCACGAGTGCAACCATCGATTCGCCGATTACGCCTGCTGCTGGTACTGCCGTCGTATCTGTTCGTTCGAATCCGGCCGACTCGGGTTCTTTCGTGTCGATATCAACTGAACGCAAGGCCCGCCGCAATGTCGATAACGGTTTCAGGTGACCGCGAATGCGAATCTCCTCGCCGTTCGTGACACCGCCTTCCAGTCCGCCCGCACGATTCGTCTCGCGAATGAACTCCTGCGTCTCCGCGTTGTAAGAAATCTCATCGTGGACTTCGGATCCCGGCAAACTGCTCGCCTGCGCACCGGCGCCAATCGCCACGGCTTTCACTGCGGGAATCGACATCACCGCTTGCGCCAGGCGTCCGTCAAGCTTCAAATCCCACGCGGTGTGTGAACCAAGACCAGGAACGACTCCGCGAGTCACTACTTCAAAGATTCCACCGAGCGTATCGCCCTCGCTCCGCTTTCGATCGATCAACTCAATCATCTCTTGCTGTGCTCGAGTGTCGGCACAATGTAGCGGAGCATCATCGGGAATTGCCGCGATCTGCGCCCAGGTCAGTTCGAGTGGAGCGTCGGGAATACCACCAAGTTGAATCACATGACTGCGTATCTCAATTCCAAACACGCTCAACAGTTGCTTGGCGATCGCGCCACATGCGACACGGGCAGAGGTTTCACGTGCTGAGGCGCGTTCGAGGATGTTTCGCAAATCGTGGGCATCGTATTTCAAACCGCCTGCGAGATCTGCATGGCCCGGCCGTGGTCGCTTGAGACGGCGCGACTTTTCCGGCTCGATGTCTCGCGGCTGTGCTGCCATGACGTCGGTCCAATTGGCCCAGTCCTTATTTTCAATTAGCAAGGCGATAGGGGAACCAAGTGTTAGACCATGGCGGACGCCGCTCAGCATCTCTGCATGATCCTTTTCGATCTTCATGCGGCCACCACGACCATAGCCCAACTGGCGACGGCGGAGCTCACGATCAATAGAATCAAGATCGAGTGGGAGTCCGGCCGGCATACCTTCCAGAATCGCTACGAGAGCGCGTCCGTGTGATTCTCCGGCTGTGGTGAAGCGAAGCATTGTTGGTTCGTTGTCAGTTGTCCGTTGTCAGTGGTCCAAAAGCATAAGAACATCCACAGATTACACAGATTACACCGATTAAGAAACACATGAGGTTATGAAGCACGGCGACGGATCTTTGTTGTAGTCCGTGTTATCTGTGGATTTTTTTGGTTACGGAGTTAACAGCGCCTCTGAAAAGATGTTTCCCCGACCGAGAATTCCTGCAGGATCGAAAGCCAATTTCAATGCCGCCATCTCACGCAAATGCTCGTCGCTGAAAAATATCCGTAAGTAATCTCTCTTCAACTTCCCTACTCCGTGCTCTGCCGACAGTGTTCCTCCGACTGACGCCGCATACTTCAAGAAGCTTAGATACAACTCGCGCGCCCTCACTGCTTCTTCATCATCACGCGGCAGGATATTGACGTGAATATGGTTGTCGCCGATATGTCCAAAGATTGTGTAGCGCAAACCACTCTCGCTTAGCGTGTCCTGATACAGTTTTCGAATGCCCGCGAACGCTTCGTCAGGAACTGCCATATCAGTGGAAACCTTTTTCTGGTTGTAGCGCGCAAACCACTCATTCATCAACACCGGCAATTGATGCCGAAACTCACGCAACTTCGCCTGGTCCTGTTCATTGGTGGCAAACCAGGAATCAGATAGCGCATGATGGTTTTCAAGCAGCATCATCCACTCGTTGAGCAATGAATCTTCAGACTCACTAGTTGTCTCCTGTTCGAAGAACACAGCAGCGCTCGCATGTTCCGGAACCGTGGGATATTTCTGTTTAAGAAATCCCAACGACTCGCGATCAAAGTACTCTAAAGCGCGTGCGTCAAGTCCTTGATTCCCTCGAGCGCGGTTTTCCAACGATTGCTGACGTGCATCAGCGACGAAGTTCAGAACATCTTTGTCAGTCGTAAAGAAAACCACGCCGCTGAGGATCCCCTCGGGCTTCTCCAGAAGTTTTGTTTCAACTTCAACAATCACACCGAGCGTCCCTTCGCTGCCGATAAACAGATCGAGTAGGTCCATGCCCGGCGAAGCGAAATAGCCAGTCGCGTTCTTTCGCGTACGAGGCATCTGGTAGCTGGGTAGTGTTGCCAGGATTCGACGGTCGTTCGGTAACGATATTTCTACATGACCCCTGCTATCCGCGCGCAGTTGGCCTCGGCGTAAATCAATCAGGTCGCCAGTCGCAAGCGCAATCTTCGCGCGAATGATGTATCGGCGGGTAGGACCATATTTAAATGTGCGGGCTCCAGAAGCATTAGTGGCAACAGTGCCGCCCAGAAAACAACTGCGCTCGGTGGGGTCGGGAGGATACAACAGGCCTTGAGTCTCAACAGCCTTTTGAAAATCGGATAGGACTACTCCGGCTTCGGCCACCGCGGCGCCACCTGACGGTTCGTGATGAGTAATGCTCTTGATCTTGCTGAGCCTGTCAGTAGCGAGCACGATTCCACCAAATGCGACGCGACCACCGACGGTGCCTGTGCCTGCTCCGGAAACGGTAACTGGCGTTCGATCGCGTGTCGCTGCTGCGAGAATCTGCGCGACTTCTTCGGGCGTCTCCGGAAATACGACACGATCAGCCGTACCGCCCCGCATGTAGCTGGCATCGGTGAGGTAAGGTTGAACGAAGTCGGGATCAGTCTTCGTAATCATCGTTGAAAAGACTCAAATTCTGATCACGTCAGTTGAAGCTCTCGGGCTCTTAATACCTTGATCCGATCACGCAACTCTGCCGCACGCTCAAACTCAAAACGTTTTGCTGCGCCGCGCATCTCGACTTCCAGACGCGCAATCGTCGCTTTCAAATGCTCAGGGGCGTAGTCTTCGATCTCTTCGATCTCTGTTGGCACTTTGAAGTAGTCAGCCTCCGAAGCCGTGATCAGTGTAGCTTCAATAGGCTTCACGATCGTTTGTGGTGTAATTCCGTTTTCACGATTGAAGACCTCTTGAATCGCGCGGCGTCTGTTCGTTTCGTCAAGCGCCCGCTTCATTGAGTCGGTCATTCGATCCGCATACAGGATCGCCTTGCCCTGCGCGTTGCGAGCAGCGCGGCCAATCGTTTGAATCAACGATTGCTCGGAGCGCAAAAAGCCTTCCTTGTCAGCATCAAGAATTGCGACAAGTGAAACCTCAGGCAGGTCTAACCCCTCGCGGAGAAGATTGATTCCCACCAGTACGTCAAACTCTCCGCGCCGCAAATCCCTGAGGATCTTTATTCGCTCAAGGGTCTCGATGTCTGAATGCAGATATCGAACGCGCACTCCGACTTCAGTAAAATACTCTGTCAAGTCTTCAGCCATACGCTTTGTTAGCGTGGTCACCAAAACCCGCTCACCTTGTTCAGCTCGTTGACGGCATTCCTCAAGCAAGTGATCTATTTGGCCTTTCACCGGATGCACTTCGACCACCGGATCCATCAGACCAGTCGGACGAATAATCTGCTCGATAACTTCGCCGCTCGCTTTCGTAAGCTCGTATGGTCCAGGCGTTGCTGACACATAGATCGTCTGGCCGATGCGCGCTTCAAACTCCTTGAAGTTTAGTGGTCGATTGTCGAGGGCTGAGGGAAGTCGAAACCCGTATTCCACCAGGGTCCGCTTGCGTGACTGATCCCCTTCGAACATCCCGCGAACCTGGGGCACTGACTGATGCGACTCATCGATAACGATCAAAGTATCGCGAGGCAAATAGTCGAGGAGTGTCGGCGGCGGCTCACCCGGTTTCTTGCCAGTCAAATGCCTCGAGTAGTTTTCGATGCCGCGGCAGAACCCCATCTCCTTGATCATTTCCATGTCAAACATTGTTCGCTGATGTAGACGCTGCGCTTCAACAAGCTTGCCCTCGGCAATCAACTTGGGCTCCCACCAGTCGAGCTCTTCTTTGATCGTCTTCAGCGCTCGCTTGATCGTGGGTCGCGACATCACGTAGTGCGTCTTTGGATAGATCGGCACACGCGATGTGTGCTTCTCGATTACTTCACCGAGCAGTGGATCAATTGTCGAAATAGAATCAATCTCGTCGCCCCAAAGTTCTATGCGATATGCCTGGTCCTGATAACTCGGATAAATCTCGACAACGTCGCCACGAACACGAAAACTTCCTCGCTGAAAGTTGACGTCAGAACGTTCGTACTGCAGTTCAACCAACCGCTGGAGCAAAACCTCCCGAGACATTCGCGCGCCTGGTTCAACGAACATCAGCAGTCCGTAGTAGGCATCAGGGTCACCGAGTCCGTAAATACACGAGACACTGGCCACCACAATCACGTCGCGCCGTTCGAACAACGCTCGCGTTGCTGACATTCTGAGCCGGTCGATTTCTTCGTTGATGATTGCTTCTTTCTCAATATAGACGTCAGCGGCGGGAACGTACGCTTCGGGTTGGTAGTAGTCGTAATAGGAAACGAAGTATTCGACTGCATTCTGAGGAAACAGTGTTCGGAACTCCTGAAACAACTGCGCTGCGAGAGTTTTGTTGTGGGCCAGCACGAGAGTCGAACGTTGCGTTCGTTCAATGACGCTTGCAATGGTGAATGTTTTGCCGCTGCCGGTGATGCCGAGCAACACCTGATCTTTTGCGCCATCGTGAAGACCGCGCACAAGAGCGTCGATGGCCGCAGGCTGGTCGCCCTTCGGTTGATACTCTGATTGAAGTTTGAAGCGCATGGAAAAGCATCAATAGTAAGTGGAAATCCGTGAATAGCAAAAACCCCATGACAACAGGCGGCAGGAGCAGTAGGCAGGTGCAGGAGAGGCAGGCAGGCGCACCAAAAGAAAAACGCAGCGAACCTCAATCTGCCGCGTCAACTATCCTGCACCGGCCTGCTGCTCCTGCTCCTGTTCTTGCCTACAACTAAGCAGCGGAAGGGGTGATCTCGAGCGGCTGCGCGCTAAGATGTCTGATGATTTCTTTGATTGCGGCAGAGAGCTCAACAGGGAGGGACCCGTTGCTGAGTAGGTGTTGAAATTGAAAGATAAGATCCGATGCGCCACTCGAACTCAACAGTCGAATTAACGCAAGCCTCAATTCGATGTTGGGGTGATCTTCGATGACGCGCATCAGCGGGCCGATAGTACCGGCCTTGGCAACGAGGAAGAGCAACGAATACGCCCGGTAAGAATTGCTGTGACTGCGGCCTGTGAGATCCTTTATTGCTTCGCCCACCAAGCCTGACGCATCGAGTGCCGCACCAATCTGCTGCCGCTCTTCACGAGAGCAGCCCTGTAAGAAGATATTGAGAAACGAAGCCGCGCGCTCCGGATCCAGACTATAGAGGTGCCTGATTGTGGCTGGCCGTTGCTGATCTGTGCATTCGATCACCGACGATGCAATCCGATCGAAATGATCTACATTCGGGCGGGGCAAAACACGTTGCTCTGATCGCAGTTTCGCCAGATCTTCGGCTGCTCGGCGCAGCATAGCCATGTCGCGCCGCCACCGTTCCTCCTCAGATGGTCCGACTGCGGAGAGAACCTCAGGTTTTGTGGACTTATTGTGAACCGGGCGTGGAACTCGCGCCGGCTTACGGACTCTCTGCGACAGGCTTCTGGCTAAGCTGACCTTCTTCTTCATTTAGTCAATAACGCCCAAACGCCGCGCAAGCCCGTCAGAGAACGAGGATTACAGATGATCCCACGCGACGTAGGTGTCTGAATGAACCTGGTGTTCTGGATCGACGGGAGGTGTTTCGTGTTCAGCAGTAAAGGCCTCGGCCGGAGCGATTTCAGCTTCATAGACTTCCACGGATTCCGGAGTCGCAGATGTCTCGGACGCCGCTGATGCGGCAAGGGCGAGCGGCGTTTTGGGCACTGCCAAAGACTCCGTCGTATGGTCCAGAGCGGGAGTCGATAAATTGAATTTTGTGAGAAGCAGACGACTGACGTTCAGACCAACGCTGTTGTCGAGATAACAGAGATGCTCTGCTACTACTCTTTGCGAAACACTCTCTACTGCCACGCTAAGTTCCCTGGTTGCAGTGCCGATATCGTCTGCAACGACAAGGGCGAAATCATGCCCCGCACTTACGCGACGTCTCGCATGGTTTTGCAACAACAGAGCAGCTTCGTTGAAAAGCCGTCCGGTGGCCACGACAACGAGGTGAGACGCCTCAGTCTCCAGTTCAAGATCAATAGCCCGACGGGCAAATGCCGGCGTGAGATCTCCGTCGCGCGTGACTAACAAAAACGACTCCCCACAGATATTCGCCATCATCTGGCCATATCCGGTTCTCTCACCTGGGCCTACAGCGATCTCGCTTTCCGGAAGTCCTAACTGCCGTAACGTGAAATGCAGTCGATTGACCAGCCAGGAGCCGTCTTCAAGCAGTGACGAAGCAAGTTGCGTTGGTGCGATCACTTCTTCAACCTTCTCGTCGGACACGCGCGATCCACATTCACTGCACGTTGCGTCACTGACTGTTACAACTGCCAACGCCTGGGCGTTCGGCAAGCGAAAAAGCGCGTGACCCGTTTTTCGACAGCTCACCTGGACTTCACGTTCAACTAAACCGACGTTTTCCAGACCCTCAATCGAGAATTCTTGTGACTCCGTTTGACCCGGGAGAAGTCGAGCTGCATAACCTTCCATATGGGCTTCGCGCGCACTTCGGAGAAACTCGCGCGCACCGTGGTGTTCCAGGTTCGAAGCAGCCAGGATTCGCCTGCTCATCGTCTCTTTCCTGAGACTCGTGTACAACGAGTCGACCTCCTGCCGTTGAATAAAGCGCTTGAAACCTTCTGGCACTATCGGCTGCCCTTGCGCCCATTGCGGGATGTTCGGCTCGTCATCAGTGCCTTCCCCAACAACTGAGATCAAGATTTCGCGGACCTCGTGACAGAACGAGTCGAGCTTACGAAACGGCTCGAGTGTTCCCGCCGCATAAACAATACCTGCGCGAATCTGCGGCTTGTCGGCATCGTTGGAACCATTGAAGGTTAAGAACAACACATAATCTCTAAAGCAAAATACGTCGCCGCGAATAAAGACCTCAGAGTTTCCCTCCACCCAAGCGGCCATAGCCGATTCAATTTCGGCCACAGTTTCAGGCGCTGCCGCCATCTGTTCGAAGCAATGTCGGCGCGCGGAGCGGATTAATGGAGTAAGCTCGTGCTGCTGTAAGGCGTCAAGCAGCTCAATTCGTTGTGATCCGTCAATCGAATAGCGAAGTGTTTTGCTTTCGAGAAACAGTATCGGCATGTCTCCCGCCTGCCTTTCAGTTAAGTGGTTATTGATCCGACGGAGAGACTTTGATTTTCACAGTCTCCCGACCGTTCTGTTGCGATGAATAACGCCGCTGACGTGCGATTCGTAGTGCTAACGCCTCGTAGCTATCTAAACCCGGTTTTGGATTGGCGATTGAGGCGCTTAACACGCGACCATTCTCAATCTCCATAACAACAGTGACCGATTCGGGGTCAGATTTGGAGCTCGACTCGCGAACGTTCGAAGGTTTTGGACCTTCAACAACTTCGGTATTAGCGCGTTCATTGTTCTTTTCGCTCATCCGAGTGGATTGAGAAGACGTTTCGCTATTTAATCTGGAGCGCGATCTAGTCGACGAACTTTCAGTCGCACTCTTTGCTGCTGCCGGGTGCTGTGAATCTGACGCCGGAGCGACGACTGGAGACTTAGTGGATCTTTCAACGACTGATTGCGCGCCGTTTTTAAGCTGACTATTCCGGAAACCGCCTGAGAGAGCGATGGCTGTCGACACGCCCAACGTCGCCAAACCAGCCGCGGTCATTACAAACAATGACACGGGTCGACGATTTGAAGAGACGACTGCCGCCGGAAGCGCCAAACGCTCGATCTCGTATGCTGGTAATGCAGCCGCGGGCGGAGATGGCACGGGTTCGGCGGTTTTCTCCGGCAATATGGGGACATCTATTGCGCCAACTGGAATTTCAACCGTGGTCTCATCCCAACATCCGAACAATTCAGATACAGTTCGTTGTAATGAATCTTCGATGGTCCTTTGCGTCGGCTGAATGAGCGGATTGAAGTTAAAGGAAGCCTGAGGTTGTGCCAGCGCGAAACACACGGCGTGGAGCCCAGTAAGCTCATTCATTTTCGCGTCAACCAATTCACCCTCATAAAAGAAAAACTGGGCCGGTCCCTTATCGTATTCAATTAGCAGTCGACCAGTCTTTCGTTGATGCCGAAGAATCCCGACGAGATCGGAAATCGGATAGTCGTTCAGATGCCCTGTCAGAATCACGAAACGGCTGTTATACATTTTGGAACTCCTTCAACCGAATACTATTGCACACCTATCGGCAGAACCGCGTTAGCCTACAACTGAAGTCAACGTTGGGAAGTGCTTTAGTCAGCTTTGCGGCGAGTTTGGAATCCAGTCGCTGAAGGATTCGGTATTCCTGAATCATTTCATCCATTTTGTCTAACTCGACGTAAGCCATCGCCAAACCGTAATGTACTTTGGCCATATCCGGGCTCAGCGCTGCCGCTCGCTTGAATGCGTCCAATGCTTCTCGGTACTTACTGGAGCGGAAACTCGCAAATCCAAGTCCGTAGAACGCCTCAGCAAGCTGCGGGTTAAGCCTGATTGCTTCTCTGAATGCTTTCATCGCTTCCTTATCTTTCTTTAGCGTGACATACGCCTGACCGAGGTTCATCTGATACACCGCAGACCCGGGTTCCAGACTTATCGACTCAAGGTATGCATTGATGGCACCCTTCACATCACCGGCTTCAAACTTCTGTAGACCAGATTGATAAATCTCAAACGCCTTCTCCGTTGCCGACATGGCTGGCGGTGAGGTTGATGGCGCGTGTATTGTGACGACGGTGTTGGAGGCCGGCTCAGTTTCTGGTGCGGCTGGCGCCTTTCGAGATTCAGGCTGAGAACTAACGTTGACGCCGAGCGCACTTTCTGGCTGTTTCGCACTTTCAGTTAACTTCCGATCAACTGTTGCGACGGATACTGAACCAGAAGGAACAACCGCGGGAGCTTTCTCTGTTGAGGATGTAGGTTTTTCAATAGAGCCGTTGCCGTTCACGGCCGCAGCTTCACTATTTAGTTCTTGTGAGCTCGCGGGTGTGTCGACGCGCGATACAGCGGACGAGCTAGAAATGCTCTCGGTCGCCAGCGGCTCACTCTTCTGAGCTCGCGTGGTGGTCTCAGGTGATGTGATCTGGGAAGGGACGCTCCTCGGTGCCGATATAAGAGCGTTTCCGTCAACTGCGGTGCCCGATTCTTTCTGAATGTGCGGGGCATTGGCCACCGGCTCGGCAGCTTGCCTGGTTTCTGTCGCTGGAGCCGCCACCGACGCACTTGCTTGAGGATTATTCTCTATAGCGTAGTAGGTAAGAGTTCGATAGGTGATTTCGACGGGTTCCCGCTTCAGCTGTCCATTCTCGATGAGGACCAGATTTGTAATCATCTTCGTCCAATTTCCCACCTCATCGAAGACATATTCGTACGCCTCACGGGTCATGACGGCACCGCGTTCGTCGCGGAGAATCTTCTCCACAACATTCCCGCGCGGGTCATACTTGTATTCTTCTCGTCCTGCGATGGAATCGGGTATGGGGTACGAAACGTTGTCAACTCTATTGCCTCTTATTCCGTAGGTCGTGATCTCTAATAGCTGTCGGGGGCCTTCCGTTGGCTGGCCCTCTTTGAAATTGATTCTTGCGTATTCAGTCTTGACCCGGCGGACTGCGCCGATCAGACCATCCTGGTCTTTAGTACTATCCAGGATCTGCAAAGCGGGACGTAACTGAGCCGCTGCCGGGGGAGTTTGTGCGTGAGTGAGTGGAGTGAGTAAACAGAAAAGCGAGATTAAACCGATCGCTCTGTAAAGCGATTTGGTATGGGTAGACATGACGCGCGCCCTCCGCTAAAGCCAACTACTGGCGTCGCGACAAAACCCATCGAAACGAACTGCCTAGCTAAAATGAAGGAAGATCCGTTTTCCGAGATTTCGGCACGGCGCTGAAACTCGACTGGCGCGGGGGGCGCGACCATCTGTCGAGAACCACATCTTGTACGAACCGTGCGGAAATATACAATAACCTGTTGTAATTTGCTAATTTATTTTTTGCGGGAAGAAGAGTAGCCGCCAAACAGACAGGAGCAGGAGCAGCAAACAGGAGCGGGAAGTGCCATTGACTTACCTGCTCCTGCGTCCTGCTCCTGCTCCTGTTCGTTACTGTTCGTCGCTGAACTTGTAGCCGATTCCCCAAACGGTAAGCACCATCTGAGGATTCTCCGGGTTTTCCTCGATTTTCGCTCTCAGGCGGTTGATGTGTGAATCGATCGTGCGATCGTAACCTTCGTAGGAGTAATCCCAGATTTTTTCCAATAAGTACTTACGCGGGAAAACTCGACCGGGGTTTGACGCAAACAACCGCAGCAAATCGAACTCCTTCGGTGTCAATTCAACCTGACGGTCGCCAATGGTTACTTCTCGCTTTGCAGAATCAATCCGTAAACGGCCGCGAACGATGGGCGCCTCATCCCGGATACCGTCCGGACTAGGACCATTTCGCGTTCGCCTCAACACTGACTTGATGCGAGCTTCGAGTTCGCGGAGACTGAAAGGCTTGGTGATGTAATCATCCGCCCCCATCTCCAAACCCAGCACCTTGTCAACAACATCATCCTTTGCCGTGAGCATCAGGATCGGCAGATAGCCGACCTTTTCTCTGAGTTCTTTGCAAACGGCCAAACCGTCCATTTTCGGTAACATCAAGTCGAGAACGACCGCGTCCGGAGGATCATCCAGAGCAGTCTTCACTCCTGTCAGTCCGTCTTCGACGGTTTTTACTTCGTACCCTGCGCGAGAGAAATACTCGTGAATAGCACTCGAGATATTCTCATCGTCTTCAACGACAAGTAGTGAGATCCTGCGGTCACCTGCGTCGGGTACTGTAGAATTTTCCTTTGCGATTTTCTGTCTGTCAGTAGCTGTGGCCATCAGAGTTTTTAAAAGTGTCTGGAACTGACAAGCAGGAGGCTCAGAAGGTTTGCTCCACCGGGGCGTGGTGCTATCGGGCTCTTGGATAGTACAAGAGGAAGGGGGTTTATTCAAGCCTCAACTGATACCGCAGCGGCGATAGGCGGGCCTTATTTGATATCCTTGCGGCTGATTCACCACGAAAATTCGAAGGAAAGGAAGTACCCGCATGACCCCAGAAGAACGAGGCTCACTGATCGCCAAATATGCAGCTGGCTTTAAGGACGTTGTCGACGCGCTTGATGGGTTTCCGGCAGACAGTCTCGGAGCTCACCCAATCCCAGGCAAGTGGAGCGCAAAAGAGATCGTCCACCACCTGGCCGACAGTGAGACCACCTCTGCTATCCGACTGCGACGACTACTAACCGAAGAGAACCCGACCATCTCGGGTTACGATGAGGCAGACTGGGCAATCAAACTCAAATATAACGAACGCGAGATGGAACCTGCGCTCGACGCATTGCGCGCAGCGCGAGCGACGACGGTCCAAGTTCTCGCTTACATGTCAGAACAAGACTGGCAGAGAAAAGGCACTCATACTGAGAGTGGTTTGTACACTCCCGAACATTGGTTGAAGATCTACGCAGCACACGCGCACAATCACGCTGCACAAATCAGACGATTGAAAGACACACTCAATACTTAAATCAGGGTCTGTCTTGACAAACGTTTTCTGCGCGAGCAAAATCCGCTCTGCCTATTTTCAAAAACTGAATCACTGCTCGCTGCTTAAGGCAGCCATCGCTGATGAGTGCTGCCACTCTGCTACAAACTTCGTTACCCGACCTCAAGCTAATTCGTCGTGGTAAAGTACGTGACGTATACGCAATCGATGAAGATCACCTCTTAATCGTCGCCACAGATCGCATTTCTGCTTTCGACTGCATTCTGCCCACACCAATCGAACGAAAAGGCGAAGTGCTGACCGCGCTTTCGCAGTTCTGGTTTGAAAGGTTAGGACACATCGTTGCTAACCACTATGTAACAAGCAATATCGATGACATGCCCGAAGCAGTGCGGAAACACGCACGCACTCTCGCTCGCAGATCGATGCTGGTGAAACGCGCTGAAGTGTTTCCGGTGGAGTGTGTTGTTCGCGGCTATCTCGTCGGTTCCGGTTGGAAAGACTATTTGAGAACTGGCGAGGTGTGTGGTCACAAACTGCCCGAGGGACTGCGCGAGTCGGACGAGCTGGAGAAACCGTTGTTCACTCCGTCAACCAAAGCGGAAGTCGGCCACGACGAGAACGTCAGCGAAGCGCAGGTGCAACAGATGATCGGCGAGAAGATGACTACTCGACTCCGTGAGGCATCGCTTCAACTGTATTCTGAAGCACGTGAGTACGCTCGACAACGCGGCATCATCATTGCCGACACCAAATTTGAATTCGGCGTCGATAAGAACGGAACGATTACGCTGGTCGATGAAGTTCTGACGCCCGACTCCTCTCGGTTCTGGCCCGCCGAAGCTTATGAGCCGGGACGTTCTCAGCCATCATTCGACAAACAATTCGTCCGCGATTATCTCGAGACTTTGAACTGGGACAAGAAGCCCCCGGCTCCAGCAATACCACCTGACGTTGCTGCCGCTACAACTGCCCGATATCTGGATGCCTACAGACTTTTGACAGGAAAGGAACTGTAAGGCGTTTTATCGTTTAATGATTCATAACCGCCTGGAAAACCTGGTTGAGGAGATGTTGGAAGGTCACATTCTCCTTGAGGAAGCAATCGCTGAATTTGAAAAGCTCTACATCAAGAAGGCTCTGGCGCGGCATAAGCAACACCTCTCCAAGACCGCAGCCATCCTCGGAATCCACCGAAACACCCTCTCAAAACGCGTTGCCACGTACCATAAACAGGAAAAATCCGCATCCCGTTCGCTAAAACGGGCAGCCGGCAGATAAGGCGCAGGAATCAGCACGCCCCTGCGTCCTGCTCCTGCCCCCTGCTCCTGCCCCCTGCTCCTGCCTCCTGCTCCTGCTCCTGTCTTTCCTGTCCTGTTTCGTGTCCGCGGTTGACAAGACATTTCCACCCAATTATTCTTGGCACTCCGCTACAAGGAGTGCTAAAAACTAGGTGGTAGGGCAATCATCTTTAATAATTAATCCCACGAGTTTTCTCGGAAAATCGAAAGGAGAACCAGCGTTATGGCAACCAACATTCGACCTCTTCATGATCGCGTAATCCTACGCAGAATCGAAGAGGGTGAGCAGGTGCGGGGCGGCATCATTATCCCCGACACGGCCAAAGAAAAACCGCAGGAAGGCGAAGTCGTTGCGGTTGGCGAAGGCAAGTACAAAGAAGACGGTACGCGACAAGCTCTCGACGTAAAAAAGGGCGATCGTGTGCTGTTTGGCAAGTACAGCGGATCGGAAATCAAGATCGATGGCGAAGAATTTCTGATTATGCGCGAAGACGAGATCTTAGGCGTTCTCGAGCGAGCGGGAGCCGCCAGCGGTGGCAAGAAGGGCAAATAGTTCCCTTCACCAGTCCGTTACAACAGAACCCACATCAATAGCAGGAGAAGAATAAAGATGGCTAAGCAAGTTGTTCATGGTGAGGACTCACGCGCGGCGATTCTACGTGGTATCAACCAGCTCGCCGATGCAGTGAAGATCACTCTCGGCCCCAAGGGTCGTAATGTCGTGATCGACAAGAAGTTTGGTTCACCCACGATCACTAAAGACGGTGTGACCGTCGCGAAAGAAATTGAGTTGAAAGACGCGCTCGAAAACATGGGCGCACAGATGGTTCGCGAAGTAGCTTCCAAGACATCTGATGTCGCCGGCGATGGCACAACGACCGCGACTGTTCTTGCGCAGGCAATCTTCCGCGAAGGTGTGAAGACTGTAGCAGCAGGTGCGAATCCGATGGCCCTCAAGCGAGGAATCGACAAAGCGGTCGAACGTGCTTCCAGCGAGATCAAGCGTCTCTCCAAACCCGTTAAGGGCGAGGCGATTGCGCAAGTTGGTACTGTTTCAGCAAATGGCGACCAGACGATCGGAAACATCATTGCGGAGGCGATGAACAAGGTCGGAAAAGACGGCGTCATCACTGTTGAAGAATCAAGGACAATGGACACTTCGCTTGAGGTTGTCGAAGGTATGCAGTTCGACCGGGGGTACTTGAGCCCGTATTTCGTCACCGATCCGGAGAGAATGGAAGCAGTGTTGGAGAATCCCCTGATCCTTATCAACGAGAAGAAGATCAGTTCGATGAAGGATCTGCTGCCCCTCCTCGAACAGGTGGCAAAGATGGGCAAGCCGATGTTGATCATCGCTGAAGACGTTGAAGGTGAAGCATTGGCGACATTGGTGGTTAACAAGCTTCGTGGCACGCTCAACATTGCCGCTGTGAAGGCGCCTGGTTTTGGCGACCGTCGCAAAGCGATGCTTGAAGACATCGCCATTCTGACCGGTGGCAAGGTGATCAGCGAGGATCTGGGCATCAAACTTGAGAACGTTAAGCTCGAGGATCTTGGCAGAGCGAAGAAAATCACGATCGACAAAGACAACACCACGATCGTCGAAGGTGCCGGCAAACAAGGCGACATCGAAGGCCGCGTGAAGACACTGCGCGCTCAGATTGAAGAAACAACTTCCGACTACGATCGCGAGAAACTCCAGGAGCGTCTGGCGAAACTGGTGGGCGGTGTTGCTGTTATCAAAGTTGGTGCTGCAACCGAGACCGAAATGAAAGAAAAGAAGGCTCGTGTTGAAGACGCTATGCACGCAACGCGCGCAGCCGTTGAGGAAGGAATTGTTCCCGGCGGTGGCGTTGCTCTCGTCAGGGCCGCGAAAGCTCTCGAGAAATTCGAGACGAGCAAAGACGGTACAGGTGATCCGGATGAGCAGATCGGCGTAAACATCGTCCGTCGCGCTTTGGAAGAGCCGCTTCGTCAGATCGTGCAGAACGCTGGTAAGGAAGGCGCAGTTGTCGTCGAGCGCGTTCGTTCTGAGAAGAACGAGAACGTTGGCTTCAACGCGGCGACTGAAACGTTCGAGGATCTCGTAAAGGCGGGTGTCATTGATCCAGCGAAAGTGACGCGCACCGCTTTGCAAAACGCGGCATCGATTGCCGGCTTAATGCTAACGACCGAAGCCATGGTTTCGGAGCTTCCCGAAGACGACAAGAGCAGCCCCGCAATGCCAGGTGGCATGGGCGGCATGAGCGGAATGGGAATGTAGTTCTCCAGTTAAAGGTGAACGTAAAAGCGCGGCCTCGTAAAAACGAGGCCGCTTTTTTTCCAGAAGTTGCGACCTATTAGGCGTTTTAGCAAGTTAACGGGAACATCTACACTCGACGGGACTGATTCAGTCTCGAGAGTTATAATGCGCTCCAAATCACGGACAGGAGTTGCGCTCATGAAGCAGTTTTCGCTCTCAACGGTCTTGTTGACGTGTCTCGCTCTCTTTCCATTTGCCTCCCGTGCTACGGCGCAAACGCCGAGCCAGGCCCCGCTGACAAACGCTTCGGTTGTTAAGCTGGTTAAAGCGGGTTTCAAAGAAAAGACCATCATCACAATCATCGGATCTCGAGTAGTTCGCTTCGACTTATCGACCGATGGCTTGATTGAACTCAAGAGAAACCGCGTAAGTGAACGCGTCATCCTCGCAATGCTGCATCAACAGGAGGGGCTAGCATTCAGCGATGACGATTTCGCGGACGACAGCGATTTCGGGAACACCAACGACCTCAAACGGTCTCTGCCAGGCCCGAACTCCGGCGACAGGACGGGAAACACCGCAGATATCTTCGGATCCAGCGGCGGCTCCCAGGATCAGATCAAAAGTCGTGGTAGCAGAGGTGGCAGCTCCGGTGATACGATAACCAGCGGTTCCGCTACCGTCCGTATTTTGCGACCGCCGGCGGAAGCCGGTGCCCCACCAAAACTCGACAAGGCTCAGACCCTCAATAACGACTCTATCGTGGAGTTGGTGAATGGTGGGTTTTCCGAAGGAACCATCATTCGAAGGATCGAGCAATCACCTGTCGATTTTGATCTCTCACCAGATAAGTTAAATAACCTCCGCAAGCATGGCGTCAGCGACAAAGTGCTGTCGGCAATGAAGCTTGCCATGGGAGATTCTGGTGAAACACCAACACCCGCAACAAACGGTTCTTCAAAACAACGGAATTAGCATGCGGTTTTTCGTTCGCGCATTAATTCTCGTGTTTTTGTCCACGGCCGTGGCCGCCACCGTCGTGTCGACGTTCTCTGAACGTTCATCGGCACAAACGCGATCTCGAACCACACAACCCGGTCGCAAGCAACAAGGTGCGCAGAACAAGCCGACACCAAAGCCGAAAAGCGATCTGGAACGGATGGGTGAGCCGCCACCAATCCCGAAACTAATCAAGAAGCCGGAACCTGAGGTTAACCCGGGCGAAGTTATCTCTGTTCAGACGACCGAAGTAATGCTGCCAGTAACGGTGCGCGACGCCGCTGGTCGCCTTGTTTCGGACTTAACTCGTAAAGACTTTCGTGTCTACGAAGATAACTGGCCGCAGCCGTTAAGCGACTTCGCACTGCGACAAGTTCCGGTCGACGTGGTTCTGATGGTCGATTCTTCTTCGTCGGCATTAGCTAATCTCGACGACTTTCGTCACGCTGCAGAGGGCTTCGCTTCGCGATTGAGTCCAGACGATCGCATCAGCCTGATTAAGTTTGATGATCGTGTAGAACTGCTCCAGGACTGGACCAAGAATCGATTTCAACTCAAACGCGCTCTCAATCGGATCGAGCCGGGGATGTTTACGCGCTTCAATGACGCGCTCTTGTTAGCAGCGCGCGATCAGTTCGCGGGGACGCGCTCGCGGAGGGCGATCATCGTACTGACAGATGGAATTGATAGCGGGCGTGGACCGACATCTCTCGAAAGTGCGTTGCGGGCTCTATTGGAAACACAAGTAGCTGTTTATGTAGTCAGCAATACCGAGATCGAGCGTGCCACAAAGCGCGCCGAACTTGATTCGCTGTTAAATGGGACGGAAGCGAGTGTTAAATTCAATCAATTGCGGATCGACGATCTGCGGAACGGATTGCAGATACTCGATCAGGCAGAAACGAATCTCGATCAATTAGCACGAGCAACTGGTGCCAGGTTATACAAGCCGCAATCGTTTCAGGCACTCGACGCAACTTATGCTGAGGTTGCTGAAGAGTTGCGACACCAGTTTGCGCTGTACTACACGCCATTGAACAAAGCACGCGATGGTTCATTCCGTCGCGTTCGAGTGGAAACGGTGAATCCGGCTTATAACTCTCATACGCGGATTGGCTACTTCGCTCCTAAGACCTAGAATTAGCGACAGGATTCAATTACAAGAAAAAGAATCAACGCGCCAGAATTGCAGGTTCGCTGGCATTGTTACTGACACGAGGGACTGGACCATCGGAAATGTACGGACGTGTACTCCGTCCGGACAGCCCTTGTTGATCGGTTTTCTGCGCGAACAGGGATTACATTCCTGGTCTTTCGCGGATCTACACCGCCAGGAGTGTAGCAATCCCTCTATAAGAATATGACTGAAGCGCCTCCCATGAACACCAAACCCATTCGCATCATGATCGTCGACGATCATGCCGTCATCCGCAGCGGCTTACGTATGCTCATTGAACACAATCCGAGAATGACGGTCGTCGCCATGGCCGGCAATCGCGTGGAAGCCTTTGAGCACGCCGCGAAGGAGCGACCCGACATCATAATTCTCGACTTGCTGCTCGGGGATGACGACGGCTTGGCATTTCTGCCTGAGTTGTGTGAAAAGAACCCAGACTCTCGAGTGCTGGTCTTGACGGGCGTTCAAAATCCCGATTTTCACCGGCGCGCGATCCGACACGGCGCGATGGGAATCGTCCTGAAGGAACACGCGGCCGATCTGTTATTGAAAGCTATTGAAAAAGTCTATGAGAACCAGGTATGGATTGAGCGCTCAATGATGAGTAGCATCATTCAGGAGTTTGGCCAACCTAGGACCGATCCGGAGCAAGCAAAAATTGAGTCGCTCACCGATCGCGAGCGAGAGGTAATCGCGCTGGTCGGCGAAGGACTTAAGAATAAACAGATCGCTGAACGACTGTTTATTAGCGAAACTACAGTAACCCACCACCTCAGTTCAGCCTTCTCGAAACTCGAAGTTTCTGATCGGCTCGAACTCTCAATTTACGCCTTCCGTCACGGTCTGGCGAAGATGCCGCGTAAGGAATAGGAACAGAGCAAGAGCGGCAGGCCACGACTTAACGCATATTACTGACATTCCAGCTCTAATCGGCCGCAGCAAAAGAACTGGCTGGCAGGATCCTGCCATGCCACGGCCGTAAAAACTATAGATTTATGCCAGTAATAATTGGCATACCCCTCCGTTGTAATCAGTTCGCAATAAAAATATCATCCAGGTATCGAGGTACCGGAAAAATCAGTAAGTCTCTACAGCCTGCTGAAGACCGTAACGGAGCTTTGCCAAGAATTCTTTTCGGAAGAGGCTTAATCGCTGATTACTGACAAAGCCAGAGCGAGCAGGCGGCTTCGGTGCGGTGCTTTTGAAATCAAGATTGACATTGACGGATGTGAACAACTCCCGAGTTCCCAGTCCCAGAACTAACTCGCGCAGCTGCTGTTCAGCGCGCATAGATGGATTGAAGTCAGGAGTATTAGGTCAGCGGATGCATTAAACTTCGTAGCGTCCTTCCACCAACTGAATTCTCCCACACTCCATTCCAATCACCAGAATACCTATGGCTGCATAAAGCCAACTAACCCTTTGTCCCAGACGCAGCTAAACAATAGCGCGTAGAAGGAGCCTCTCATCATGACTAGCACTTCAAACTTAATCACTGCCAAATTTCTTTTTAACGACCGCCGTGGCAAACGTACTCGAAAGAGTTCGTTGCTCTACATACTCTTATTAGTATCTATATGTTGTGCTGTTTTTGCTTCTGCTGTTTCTGCAGGTTATATGGGCACCCGCTTTATCAGTAACCGGAGTAAGGCCGCCAAAGCTACTTCCCCATTAAAGAAAAGTGACAATCCGATCAAGGCCGTGGCCGTAACTTCCGGTGCGCAAGATCCTGTGCCACTGCCGCCCTTAACCACCGACAAGACAGGATATCTTTTCGGTGAAACAGTAAATATCAGCGGCAACGGTTTCGCAGCTGGTGAAAGCGTGACGATACAAGTTAAGCATGCGAATGGTTCCGCCGAATCTGGGGCCGGTCATGAACCTTTTGCAGTAACGGCGCAACCGGATGGGACGGTTACGACCACCTGGAATTTGAATCACAATGAGTCCGCCGGTAATGATTTTATTGCCACGGCGGTGGGCAGTTCATCGGGGGCCAGCGGCTCCGCTGCCTTTAGACGAATAGCCACAGTTCGCACAGACAAGTTTGATTATAAGCAAGGTGAATCCGTGGCGATTCAGGGACGCGGGTTCGCTCCAGGTGAATCCGTTTCAATTCAAGTCATTCACTTGAATGGTCGGCCAGACGGGAATGGCTACAGTCCCTTTGCGACAGGGGCCGATGGTAATGGGGAGATTAGTACCAGCTGGGTGGTTGATCCTACAGCGCTGGACAGCATTCTTCTTCTGACGGCGACAGGTACAACGTCAGGCCTAAGGGCGCAAACAATATTCACGGATGTAGTGGTTACCGTAATTGATGATGCCGGGGCCGATGATGAGCCTGGACAGAAGGATCTCAATCAGCTCTCTACGGACAAAGGAAATCTGCCTACGTCCATGGCTGTAACCTGGAACTGGGACGACACTGCTTGGACGGGCGGAAACACAGGTGACGCGTGCAGTCTTTTTGATACGGATGGCGATGGGTTCGCCAACTTTACGCTCTGCGTGACCGTCGGCGGGAATCCGGCTACCTACCAATCAACGAGATTGTTTTCGTGCGGCGATACCCGATCGGATCGTTGCGATCAACCTACTGTTTTGATCTCAACCTTCACATCCACTTGCACAGCTACGATCGTTGCGAATTCTGATCCTTTCTCAAATGTTCCTAGTCACACACAGAACAATAGTTGCGACAACAATCCTGGCTGTGAAACCGATGACACAGTCGCGGCATGCACCATTCGTCTGGCTGATTTTGGTTCGTCGAACGCAAGCCTTCTTAACGTGTGCACCTACCCGTCTGGAGAACCGAACTCAGCGCCTGCGGAGTGCGTTATTACCCCTAACAGTGGTTTCCTAACCATTAGGAAAACCACCGAGACGAGCGACAGCGTAGCCACCAATTTCGTCTTTAATACTAGTGTAGCCTCACAAGCCGGTGTCAGTAGCTTCTCGAAGAGCATCACTGGAGCAATGACCAACGACGTTGTCGCGAACATGGTCTCTTTTGCTCCCGGCACGATTAACATTTCGGAGGTGGTTCCGACCGATTGGGATCTCACGTCTGCCAGTTGTACTGTGCAGTCCAATATCCCTACTTCGACCGGCACATTTAGCGGAGACACAATCTCCGGCGTAAGTATTCAAAGTGGCCTCGAAACGATTTGCACATTCACAGACAGTAAGAAACCTAAACTTACTGTCACGAAGGTTGTAGTCAACGACAATGGAGGTACCAAGCAAATTAGCGACTTCCCATTGTTTGTAGACAGCAATTCAGTGACTTCTGGCCAACAGATTACTTCCACGGTCGGATCACATACGGTTAGCGAAACGACTGATGCTGGCTACACTTCGACCATTGGTGGCGATTGCGCTTCAAATGGATCGATCACGTTAGCAGCTGGTGATGTTAAGGAGTGCACTATCACGAACGATGATAAGCCAGCCACTCTGAAGATCATTAAACACGTCATCAACGACAACGGCGGTACAGCCGTCGCCGCCGACTTCACTCTTGATTCCGGAGGCACCAACGATTCACCGGATAACTTTGCCGGCGCCGAAGGTCCTGGCGGTACAGATGTGACCCTCGATGCGGGCAGTTACACCGTCTCTGAATCAGGTCCGTCTGGCTACTCGGCCAGTTACTCAGCTGACTGTTCAGGCACGATCGGAGTTGGCGAAAGCAAGACCTGT
>DATIBJ010000165.1:0-3392 GCA_035457565.1 Pyrinomonadaceae bacterium
TCTTCGAACTCTTCTCGCAACTTCGGATCGGCTTCTAACATCTCGCGGGCCAGCGCCTCGAGGATGTAAGGCTCAGCATATTCCTTGTGTTCGAAGATCGCGTTAAAGAAGCCCCAGCGCACAAACGAATCAGGCGCCTGGGGTTCCAACAAGCTCATTGCAAGTTTAGCCAATGGTTGAGCCACCGGAATTACCAACGACTCCGCAGGAAACTTTCTCGACTCATTGACGACCGCGACGTCAAAGCTTGGCATGTGTCTACCTTCAAAAGGACCCGCAGGCCACTGGACATTGATGAACCGGTAACTTTCAACCTCAAGCTCAATGTCTCTGGCTAGTGTCTTAAACTGCAGCCCATGTTCGCGGATCACATCGGTGACGCTGGTCCATTGCACAGGCACAATATAAGCGGCAGGTGGAGTTACAGCCGTGCGGACGCGGAATGTTTGATACATCGGGATTGTTAAGTCCACAGGTTCCTTACCAAAGATCACACGCAAGTCACCCGACACATTGCTCTGTTCGGTCTGGTTCTTTGTCGCCTTGAGACGAAAAGGAGTCGGTTCGTCGGTGAGATCAAACTGGACTGGATACCCAGAACCACCACCGTTCTTCGCCAAAAGACTGGCTCTCTGGTCCGCTTCGATCCCAACGTCGATCAGCCGTTTGGGATCGCGATTCACTTCGGCTACCGCAAATCGCAAGAAGTCGTATGTCCCAATCACACGCGAACGGTAATCTTTCAGCATGTGTGTCTCGATCAAAATGGCCGGCCGATTCCGGAGCGGCACATAACCCGTCGAAAAACGCGGCGAGCCGTTGAAGTCTCTGGTTCCGAGGGCAAGGTCACGGTTGTCGATAAACTCGAGATACCAGGAGATTACGTTGCCCTCGGCCTCTGTCGCCGGTACGACTCGTTCACCGAAGATTTCTCTCTCCCATTGCAACACGCCTTCATCAATACCGGCGTGATGTTCATGGTGATAGGTGATATTCGAACGATAGTCAGCACCGTCAGTTACGTGGCAATCGATGAACAGGTCTGGTTGCCATTCGTTCCACAGACGCAACCAGGCACGCGTCTCCGCTGTGTCGGCTTTCATGTAATCGCGATTTAGATTTTGGTAAGTGCTGGTTGTGCGCCACCCCATCTCTGCCGGACCATTCTGGTTGATGCGGTTATAAGGCGTGGATCGTTCGTGCCCGTCAGTGTTGTAAATAGGAATGAATAACAAGACGACGTTCTGCAACAGGCCGGCGTGCGATTTAGTGATCGCGATGTCGCGGAGTAACGCAAAGCCCGCATCCTTGCCATCAGGTTCGCCCGAGTGGATGCAAGCTTGGATGAGCACAACTGCTTTGTGTCCCTGCCGTGCTGCAGTCGGTGATAAGGCACCGCTCTCAGATGCTATCAGCAAAGGGAGATCACGACCCTGTCCGCTCTTTCCGAACGTTCGATATTCAATGACCGGCGACGCATCAGCAAGTCGCTTGGCGTAAGCGATGGTGTCAGCGTAGTTCGGAGTGTATTGATAGTTGGTTGTTTCGGCGTGCGTTAGCCATTCGGCGGGAACGGTGGTTGACATGATCGAATCTTGGGACAGTGAATAGTACGTACAGGACCATAGGCCTATTATTCTTGGCGCAATCTCCCCTGACAACTACGGCACTCCTGACGACGACGCGCATTAAGAGTGCCGCAAGCCGCACAGCGTATATACATGTTATTTGCGAACCAATGAGTGATGAACGCGCTGGCTCCGAGGATTACCACGAGCACGCCGGCGTTCATAAGAAACTCCTTCAAGCTTTGTAGCTCTCCACAACCGTGACTTGATAACGACGTCCGCGTTCATACCCTTGCCTGAACGCACTGTCAAGTTGCTGGTCGTCATAGGAGTTACGGAGTTCCTGCTGGACGTCGTCGAAAGTCTTGCCTCTGTATTTACCGTGCAGCGCCGCCTGGAATCCACGGCGATAGCTTTCTTCGTCACGATCAAAGTCGCCACCCTGCGACTGATACGATGTGCGCTCCGCGTTTCTGTGTTCCTGCCACCAATTATCACGCAGTTGATCGACATCCAAAGACCCATGTCGCTTCATCATTTCTTTTGTGCGATCTTCATCATCTACGAATGCCACGACAACGGACTGGCCCTTTCGAAGTGCATCTTCGTAGACAAACAGATCTTCATGAGGCAGCCCTTCGCCTAAAAATTCTTCCGTAGCCTCGCCTGCAACAGCGCCCGTGGCTGCGCCAGCGGTCCCTAATAACGCTGCGGCTATTACACCGGCAGCGATTACTGGTCCCACCCCTGGGACCGCAAGACTTGCTACGGCTGCGCCGAGCGTGGCGCCGCCTGCTGCCCCGATAGCACCGCCTACAACCGCGCCCATCGCCTTGCCCAAACCAGGCCGTTCTGAATCAGTTATCCTGGCTCTGGCTTCCAATTCCTTCTCGGTCATTTCCGGCGTAAGGAATCCGATGTGTTCTGCGTCGACGTTTGCTGCTCGTAACTCATCAACGACTTGTTCCGCTTCTCTTCTCGATTTAAAGATACCCGTGACTATCGCCATGCTCGTGTCCTCGCTATTCGTTTTGGTCTAATTCACTTTTAACTCCGGTGGGCCGATCCATCAAGGAAGGAGTGCTACTGACACAAATCGTTGAGGAAATCCGCAAAGCTATGTTAGAGTCAACATATTGAAGATTGTTGATTGCCGATTGTCGATTTAGTCAGCTCCTCAGCATTGAGTTGTCCAAATCGACAATCGGCAATTCGCAATCTGAACATTTTAACTCGGAGAACGATCTGAATGTACGACATGGTGGAAAAGCATTGGCCGATGTCTGCGGGCGATGGAAAAGCAGCCCGCAAGAAGCGACCACGAATTCTGGCAATCACCACTGATTGTTGTACTGGCTGTTCCGGCTCACCGGCGTGCATTGAGTATTGCCCGATTGAGGCATGCATGTTCTGGGTACCAGATGAAGATCATCCTCCGTTCGGCAGAATCGAAGTCGATCCATACCTCTGCATTGGCTGTCAGAAATGTACTAGCAAAGGTCCTGACGGCGCGTTCTTAGATGGCTGTCCGTGGGATGCGATTGAGATGGTACCGACGGATGACTGGGAAGCGGTGCACGGAATCACGCTTCCAGATCTACCACCTGCACCGCCGGTTGCGTAGTGGCTTGCCCTCCACTCAAGTCGCACGACATCCAACTCAAGGTGAATCGAGCGACGTGCAAAAGAGAAGCACTCAAGTTTCATCGAAATAACTCAAGTTCCCCTAATCGCAGTAAGGAAGGGTGGCTTGCCCCCGCTCAAGATCCAATACATTCAACGTTGAGCGTAAGGCACGTTGAGCGGGGGCAAGCCACCCTTCCT